>QXXX01000008.1:8381-17319 GCA_009887195.1 Candidatus Poseidoniales archaeon
CCCCTATTCTTACTGTGAGAAATATGCAAGGAGTACCTCAAACTGGACTTTCTCCTGCGCCAAAGAATCTTTATTTATCACAAAAATCATCACCTTGGAAAACTATATTTTCAATGTTGATTTTGGTCATCGTAGTCTTTTTCTTCGTCCAGATTTTTGTTCTTGTAATCTCTGGGTTTTTGGATAGTGACTTGGATGGTGACCTTGGCCCAATGGACCCAATGATGGTGATTTTTGGAACCCTGTGTTCAACACCTTTTTTACTATTATTTTTAGTCATGAGAAAACCAAAGTTGGCTCATATTGTTAGACTTGAAACCAACAATAGCGGTAGCAATGCACACTATATCACTCCTGGGACATTGATTCAAACACCCCATCAGACGATTTTACAACACCATCTTATTCACAACACAGCACCTCTAGAGATGCCTAAGTTTAGTCACCTGTGGATTATTTTCATTATTGGCACCATTATTTCAGCGATATTTATGGCTCCATTATTGGTGCTTGGATTGGAGACTACTGCAATCTTATTATTCTTAATTATCGCTTTGCCTGCATGGGTTATTGGATTTTCAACTCCAGTATTTGCTTGGTGGTCAACATCAAACGAATATTTTGGACTTAGAACCACAAGAAGACAAGGAGAATGGATGCTAATTGCTGGAATGTTATCGACACTTCCAGCTCTCGCGATAAATTCGCTTATCTCACCAATAATCATCAACATGTTTGGGCTATCTATTACTGATGAATATAGCCTTGGTTATGGGATGATTCTATTCCTTTCTGCGCCTATTGGTGAGGAATTATCTAAAGCCTGTGCTGTGTTATTTCTTGCCAGATTTATTGACTCACCAAAACGTGGTTTCCAAATTGGATTTTCAGTGGGCCTTGGTTTTGCTCTTCTTGAAAATATGATCTATATCCTTGGCGCATTATTTACCGGTGAAGGAGCTGCAATTAGTTTTGTTTTCACAGCTATTTTAAGAGCAATTGGTTCAATCCCAGGCCATGCTACTTGGACTGGAATCACCGGGTATGCTATTGGTTGCTATGTAATTAAGAAGCGATGGAATAAGATGAGTTTAGGTGTTTTTGACAAATCAAAAAGTAACTTAGAGAGTCAATGGATTTTATTCAACAAAAAATCTGGACAGCCGATGATTTCTTCAAAAAGTGAAATGGGACAGAAATCAATTCCCAAATGGCTTTCTGCTGGCCAAGACAAGATGATTACAATGACTGACAAACCAATAAAAGCAATATTGATTGCTATAATATGCCATTCTTTATGGAACGGTTCATTATGGTTAACCAGCGTGATTCTACAAGATTCATCGCTCTTGATACAATTAATGGCCAATATTATGACTATAATCACGTTAATTGTCCTATTGTGGATTATATTACGAAGATTGATTCCCTACGCGCTTGAAGAAACTAATATCACTACAGAATAGTGTTTTTTGTGGCAATATTAGGGAAGCAAATTTAAACAAACCTTTCCGCCCTAGAGGTGGAGATAACTATGGATTATCTAACAGAGGGGATAAATCAAGGTAACTTGTTTGTCACTTCAATGATAATGTTGGTTCTAGTGATTGCGTCTACTAAAGCTCGTTTCTTAGATACCGCTGGAGTTGCATCTGCAGTATTTGTTGGTTTACTAGTCGGTGTTTTAGGCCACTGGAGTTGGTTACTTATTCTACTTTCTTTCTTGGTATTTTCTCATCTTGCCACAAAATGGAAGTTTGAGGAGAAAAAAGCCAAAAATATGTCAGAAAGTGATGATGGACATCGAGGCTGGGTAAACGTATTTGCCAACGGCAGCATTCCAGCATTAGTTGCAACTGGTGCCTTTTTGACAGACCAGTGGGAATATGGCATTTGGATGTTTGGCGCTGCGGTTTCGGTTGCTGCGGCTGATACTTTTGCCAGCGAATTTGGCTGCCTTGATGAGAATGTGAGGATGATTACAACTCTCAATAAATGTGAACCCGGAGTAAACGGAGGGTTTTCCAAAACTGGACAATTAGCAGCCCTAATTGGTTCAGTAATTATCGCAGTTATGACAATTGGAGCATGGTTACTAATTAATCCAGATGAAAATTTAACTTACGGATTCAACCTTGCTTTAGCAGTTATGGTCATAGGTTGGATTGGCTGTCAAATCGATAGTTTACTAGGTGCCTGGTTTGAAAACCGGGGAATGTTGACTAAAGGTGGAGTTAATGCCTTGGCTATCTCTTCAGGCATGCTAATTATGTTAGCTTGGCTTACTTGGTTTTAACTAATCAATAATCCGATAGTTATTCAACTAATACTCTCTGGTTGAATCATGGGCAAGCGTATTATTAGCATTTTATTGCTAATTTTACTTGTCGGAGTTATTGCCTCTAACAGTGTTTCAGCCAAAGATGATTCATACCAGCCGGGGTATATTGACTGGGAGATCAATCCTGTTGAGCACTTATTTGTTGAAGGTGACACTGAACAGACAGCGATACTTCAACGAGAGAAACCAGACCAAACAGAAGGTGGAATTAGTTTAGACCCATTATTCAACGGCGACATATTTTCTATCCAAAGTGAACCAATACAACACGGGTTTACTCAAACTGTGAAAATGAGTGTTTACTTCTCAGTCTATCTAGATGATAGTGTCGGCCCTCAAACCTGTGTCAGGCAACAAAGCACAAGTCTTGGTACCTCTGATGCAAGTACTACTCTAACCTACACAGTATCTTTAGCCGGACAACAGATTTATCAAGAATCTGTAACTGAAATTGTCGACGAAATCGGTTCTTCATCAGCATTGAATTTTTCTGGACCGGTAAATGATGTCAACATTACTGCAAGTCCAGGAGATACTTTCCAATTAACGCTTTCAGGTGTTCATAATTGCCTAGGGTCTAGTGTCATGGTACAATGGGGTGGTGGCCCTGAGCCACAAAATTCTGGAGGTATTTTGATAGTTGGACAATTGTATCAACCAGAAATGAATATGATTATTGATAATTCAAATATACCTCACATCGAATTAGACCCAATCCTACCTTGGGGGGCTGAAGACATCAAAGAAACTAAGTGGGAAATTTGGGGACCGCTCAGTAAATATGATCGTATATCATTAGATAATGATGATATGATTGAGAACTCAGCAGGAAAATCAATGCTTGAAAGACAAATTACCGAGAATAAGTCCGTTCTCGTGTGGTCTGGCAAAGAAACTCTTGATAGTGGAGAATATAACTTACAAATTTGTATAAAAACAGTTCATGGTGATTTAAACAGTGATTGTCACGCTCTTGGAATTCTCAGATTTGAAGTTGTAGAGGAAGATAATGGATTTGCTAATGCTAAACTATTCTTAACCATTACAACGGTGCTTGCACTGCTTTTATTTGTTGGTAACGCGTTTAATCAAGGACTATTAATTCCCGCACCGATTTTAGGGGCTCTTTTGGTAATGATGTTGTTATTTATTCCAACTGCATTTAGTCAAAATAATCTGGGAGCAGATGCTGCTATTTACGACAATACCAGAATTTCTAACGCTGAATTGTATGATGAAAATGAGAACTCTTACACAATCGATGAACTATTTGATGGCAAGGATGCTTTGGTGATCGGTATTGGTTTGCCCGCCTCAGAAAATTTTATTGAACAAAGTAATCAATTCAACCGGACGTTAGAGAGTTATGGGGACGATGTAGCAATCATTCACATTATATCTGGAACTAATCCTTTAACCTCAGACTTAGTACAAATGCGCGCTCAACTAAACACATCATGGCCTATTTTATTGGACCAAAATGGACAATTTGCCGCGACTTTACCTAATGGTGTTTCTGACTCGGTATTGGTCATTGATAGAGCAATGCATGTGACGTTTAGTAAATCACCTGTCGCTTATTCTGATGATATTAGCGAAGCGATTGACGCAATACCATCTGGAGGGGCGCAAAACCTTGCCCCATATTTTGCGCTGCTGGTTGGCCCTGGACTATTCTTATTCTTCATAGCCCTGCCCAGAGAAGGATGGACTCCACCTGATGAACCAGTTCCTCCAGGTTCATTATGGGCTTCAATTATTGGTGCTGGGGCTGCTGGAATATTAATGGTAAATTTACCAACATTAATCGCTACAATATTGCCTATTGGGACAGGATTACTGTTTTATTTAGATATCTTGATGATGTTTTGGTTTGTAGAAATGGCATTCTTCACCGCTAAGAACGGTAAACCGTATGAAGCCACAATATTAGCTGGATTTATTCATCGACTATATCCTAAACATTTCCAAGATTGGCGGCCTTTAGAAGACATGGAAAGAGATGTATTGCTCGGTATTTGGTTTGGCTGGTTTGGAATTCTTGCATTCCCTGCGTTATTCCCTCAAGCAATTGGTGCAGCAATGCTCAGCGGCTTTGCCGGAATTTTACGATCGGTTTTATCATTGATACTAATTCTTTTAATGGGTGGATTAGCCATACTATCACTTAGAATTATTGCGGCAGTTGGTGGACCAATTTCAAGATTGTTTGGCAGGTTTGGGGCTGAATCATTTACTCAATTTGTCGGCTGGTGTATTCTACCATTGGCAATATGGGTAGCAATAAACTCGATTTTAACAAGCATAAGCGTCTAGTTGTTATGAAAACCTTGACATTGGTTGACTTTAGTTAACCTAATTCATGATTGAAGCTACGACAAGATGGAGCATCACAAGAAGAAAGATATTTAGTAACTGTGCTCGAAGATATGCAATAAAGTATATTGACAATAATTATTCTAATTTGAAGCAAAACAAAACGACTTATCACTCTGCGTGGAATCTGATGATCAAAACCTCAAGATGTGTATTTTTCCAATTATTAGCAGATTTACATAGAGGAGTTAATTGGAGTGAAAAATTAATCCAATCGAGAATTAGATTTGAATTGACTAGCCAATTAACATCCTTTGGTTTGACTAGTAAGATAATTTCAAACCAAAAAAAGAATAACTTAATTTCATCTGCATTTATACGTATTAAAAAAATACTTAAGCATTCAATTATCACTAGAATTATTGATGGTACTATCAAAGAATGGAGCTTTCATGAACGCATTAACCCAGTAACTTTTGGACACATAAACGTCTATTGCTCACCAGACATAGTTTATCGAACCAAATCAAAATGGCATTTAGTTAGACTAACTTTTCAATCTGAAAGAATTCAGCCATATGTTGAATTAGAATTATGTTCAATGTTATTATGGTCAAAATACAATCAATATTTACCAAATATACAAGAGAAATTTGCTCTACATGGTTTATTTTATAATGATGGCAAATGGAGAAATTTTTCAATTATGCCAAGTCAAAGAATGTTACAAGAATCAAAGCAATTATTGGAAAAGGATGTTCATAACATGAACTTACTACAAATTGAATTTATGAAGAACCTTAACCCAAATAAATTACCATTAGCAAATTCAAACAGCTATTGTATTCGTTGTCCGTACAAATTATCATGTCCAAAATTTAGTTTTTCTGATAAAAAATAGATTTTATTTTCGTAGAGTTTATAAAACCATGGTAAATGTAGCCGTCGAACTTAATACCATTGTTTTTTTGGAATGAAATATGCCGTTAACACCAACTGATTATGACTTCGGTTCTCCGTCGAATTATGCCTTTGCCCAAAAAATAACATGTAAGAGTGATGAAACTAGAAAAATGTTTGTTGAAGGATGGGGCCATATGCTCAACTACAATCATGAACAAGCAATCGCCTGTTTCTCAAATTGTACTGTACTTGAACCAGATTGCGCAATGGCTTGGTGGGGTATTTCCTACTGTGTTTCTTCTAATTACAACTGGGCACCCGGATTGGGGTCTGGTCACGATTCAATTCAACAAGCATTATCTGTAATGGATGGATGTTCAGAATTAGAACAAGATCTAATCAAAGCACTATCAACTCGTCACTCAGCTGAAGCTCGAGATGCTGCAGACCCTACAGTACTCAATATGGGCAACAGCCCAGAATTGAACGTAGCATTTGCTGAAGCAATGGCGCCATTGTATCAAAAGTACAGCGGCGATTTAGATGTAACTGCTATCTATGTAGAGGGTTTGATGAACCTAAAAGCTTGGCAACTATGGGATAAAAACACTACCACTGGAGAAATAACTCCTGCAGATGATAATACTCTACTATTGGTCAAAATCATGGAAGACGCGTTTGAAAGTAGCGAAGAAGCCAAACAACATATTGCTCTTTGTCACCTTTATTGCCACGCACTTGAATTGTCTCCTTTCCCCGAAAAGGCACTTCCAGCTGCCGATGTATTGCGTACTGCAATGCCAGGTTTGGGCCACTTAGTCCACATGCCTTCACACATTGATGCGTGGGTTGGACAATGGAAAGAGGCTGTAGAATGTAATATCGCAGCAGTTGAAGCCGATGACAGATATGTCGAACTTACCGGAAATGAATCCCAATTCTACAAATTTTATCGAATGCACAACCACCATTTTATTGTCTGGTGTGCTATGTTTGAAGGTCAGTATGAGACTGCTTTGAAATATGCTCGAAAAGCCGCAGCAACCTTGCCTGCTGGAGATGAAAATCATGGAGTTAATTTTATGCTTGCTGGAATAATCCCAATGGGTGCAATCTTCCTAGAATCATACGTCACTATGCCTTGGCATGTCATGATTAGATTCGGCAAGTGGGATGAGATTCTTGCTGAACCAATGCATTCTGACAAAGATGCATTCCCAGCAACTATCGCCACCCAACACTATGCTCGTGGTGTAGCATATGCCTCCAAAGGAATGGTTCCTGAAGCAGAAGCAGAACAAGTGTTATTCAATCAAGCATTAGAAAATCCAGCACTTGCTGGCAGAGTTATGCATAATAATTTGATGTACCAAGATCCTGCTGAAGGACCTTCAATTCTAAATGTTAATTCGGCAATCTTAGAAGCTGAAATTGAATATAGAAGGCAATTCTTAGCAAAAGCAAATGGTCAATCTGCTGATTTCACAGCCGCATTTGATGAACTACGCAGAGGTGTAGATTTGTCACTTAACCTTGCTTATAATGAGCCATGGGGACAAATGCAGCCAGTAAGACACATCCTTGGTGCACTACTATTTGAACAAGGTCACATTGAGGAAGCAGAGGAAGTTTACCGCGCTGACATTAAGTTGTGGAAAGATAACATGTGGGGATTACTCGGTCTCAAACTATGTTTGGAAGCCCGTGGAGATGCTTCAGAAGAACTTGCGAAAGTTACTGCTCTGTTCAATGAGAGAAGTTCCCGTGCAGATATAATCCCAGCAAAGACTTGCTTCTGCGCCCAAGATGCCTTAGAGAAGTCCTGCTGTGACTGATTTGTCGAGTTTTTAACCCTCAAGAAGTCAAATCATTCAGTACCGAACTAACATCAGAAGCTTTGGTTACTCCACTAGCGAGTAGGACACCTTCTGCACCTAGTTCAATGGCCATCTTGACATCTGCACCATTCTTCACGCCCGCACCGCAAAGTACTCTCACTTTTGGATTGGTGGATTTCACTGCAGCAACTGTGTCTGACACAATTGATGGATCTGCAGATGTTACCGAGATATCTCCACCAATTAGTTCTGGAGGCTCTACGGCAATGAAAGTTGGACCTAATTTAGCCAAAGCAATTGCCTCCTCAACATCTGCTGCACAAGCACAAATAGGAAATTTTTCGGGTAACATAGCCATTAAATCTCTGACATGGTCAATTGGGACTTTGTGCTCAGCATGATTAATTACAGTTCCAACTGCGCCACGATGAATTGCCAAATCAGGTTCTAGCCAGCCTGTGTGGCTGCCCTTTCCTACTGGGTCTAGATGTTGTGACCAAACTTCAACTTTATCAGTATTAGTGGAAATTGAGGCCAAGTCAAATGCTGACACTACTGCGATCATACGGTAATTTCGGTCAGCAACCTGCTCCATTACTTTGGCAAGTTGTTCAGCAGATTCGCCACTTGCGGTTTGATACGTCTTGAAATTAACAACTATCAACGGTTTGTCCATGAGTTTGGCAGGCTAACATTGCATTTGAGTTCTTCCACTCATATTGCGCAATTCACTGGTTTTCCCAAGTAGTATCCTTAATGGTGGTACCTGGTGGGATTACTGAATCATGACCAACAATAACATTTGTCAAACGACTATTTTCCCCAATGATGCTGTTGCGACCAATTAAACTACCCGATATCTGGCTTAGTGTACCAATTTTGCTATTAGATAAGATGGTCGAATCTCTTATCGATGACTGCATTATCTCTACACCCGATGAGATCATTGAAGATGCAATGATGCTATCCTTTGGAGTATCTTTAGCCGAAGAGAACCATGAATTTGTCGATTTTAAACCCTTAGTAAATCTTGATTCATCGACACATTTTGAGACCGCTTCACACCATGATTCTCTCGTCCCGGCATCGATAAAGTAACCATCAAATTGCATACCATTTAGCATCCTAGTATCGGTTAATTGTGGAAACACGTCTCTTTCTAACGAATGACGTCCACGCGGCATAAAATCAAAGATGTCATCCTCAAAAATATATGAACCTGCATTAATCAAATTTGAAAATACCTCTTCAGGCTTTGGTTTTTCCTTAAATTGGGTGATTTTATGTGAACTGTCAACTCCAACAATACCAAACCTCGTTGGGTCTTCAACTTCCCAAAGACCTAGGGAGCCAACGCCACCATTTTTATTATGTAATTCGAGCAGTTTCCCGATATCTAGTGATGAAATTATATCGCCATTAAAACAAGCAAAGGTGCCACTTACACTATCCTTACAATTTCCAAGTGCACCTCCCGTGCCAAGTGGTTCAGTTTCATTAACAATATTAACATCAAACTCAGATTCTATAGAATCAAAAT
>QXXX01000080.1:0-398 GCA_009887195.1 Candidatus Poseidoniales archaeon
GCACGCAATGTCCCAAAGAGGAAATCGATTATTTGCCAGACCTGCGCTTTTCTTCCTCGATATGATCTTTCCAATACTGCACCATTTCTTTGGCTAAATATTGGTCATAGCAAGCTTTACACAACTCGATTTTTTGTAAATTTTCACCATGGTAGTGATTAGTTGCCCCTGCTTTACCACAGGCAGTACAAAATCCCGTGAGTGGTGACTTTGTCATGATGTTACCAATATACCGTATTATTTAGACATGGGTAAATTTTTTCAAATCTTTACCGACACGTTACCGATTTTCGACCAACCCGATTAAACCTTCAAGAACGTGAGGTTAATGTTACCATTTTTCATTACCTGAACAACCGGCCGGAATCCCACATGTGGCGTATTAGCGATTCTTTGCT
>QXXX01000080.1:408-35054 GCA_009887195.1 Candidatus Poseidoniales archaeon
ATTGCAAGAACCTGAGGGTCTAATTGAACGTCGAATAATGGTTGATTAACCGGCACACTTGGTGACAGAGTTTTGGCTATTGGTTTCGCTTTTTCTAACGGCTTAGCCTGCTTAACTGGTGCCGGTATTGCTTGTTGTGAGTTTTCTTCCTGTTTTGCCTCAATGTCTTGGAAAGCCTTGTCCAACTCCTCATCAAATTCCTCTTGTTCCTCCACCGCTTGCGCCAAATCCTGTTCAGACTCCATCACTTCTTCGACGATCTCTTCTGGCATTTGCTGAACTGGTTGCATATTAGTTTCAGGTAAAGCTTGAATTGGCGGAATTACCGCATTTTGCATGCTGCTGCCTTGACCTTGGTATAGCGTACTTTCTTCGCCCATTCTATTCATGTAGAGAATACCGAAGCCAAATGCCACTATACCAATTAACATCCATATCATGTAACGGAATAATTCAGTATCAATGGAAAGAGAAAGCATGAACAGGGATAACAAAGAACCGAATGAACCAAATCCTCTACGCCATGGAGTTTCAGTCTCATCTCTAAATCCTTGAATAGCAATGCCAATTAGATAACCTGCCCAAAGCGTCCATAGAACTGGCCATACATCGCTGTCCATCAAAATCAAGACAATTCCAAAGAGGAAGTATGCTATTGCCGATATTCCAACTTTGTCAATCCACGAGAAGTATTCTGTTTCATCTTCCCAGTCAAATGCCGACCATTTCCAAACAACTTCGGTTTTTGTTGCAAGATATGTCATGAAAAGGCCATTTGCCAATAGAACTGTTCCTGCAACTTTATTAATTTGTGAACTAGTAAGTACATCTAGTTGAACAATTAAATTGCAGATTGCGAAAACATGCAGAATCGGCAACATCAGGATGCCATTTTTTCCACCATCGGCAAATACTTCTCTAGTAATCCAAATTGCACCAAATAAAGTACCAATTCCAAATAGTGCATTCCATGATAAAACAAGACAAACAATTGCAACATACTTACTAGCTGTAGTCAGTTGTTCTCTTCCTCCAATTGATGCAATATCCAACGCATGATCTGGTCTAGAGTGTTCAATCGCAACCTTTGCCCAACGATATAGTAACCCACTCTTAGATAATTGATTAAGCACCAAAGTGAATAGCCCTGTTGTTAGAATGCTATTAGAAAATATTTCCTCGTCACCTATATCTCCAAAGGCAGAACTACTGGCAAATCCGATTAACAATGAGATGAACATAAAGATTGGTGCCCAAGGAATAAGTTCAATTCTACCAGAGAGCCATGAGTAAGTTGACAAGAGTAGGGTTAAAATTACGAATAACCAACCAACTTCAGTCAGTATTCCTGCTAGGCCAAGCGCCAGCCAAATGGCTGGGAATACCAACGGCGTTTCAGCAACCTCATCACCAAGACCTGCTCTTCCCTCAATAACCCCTTTAGCAAGGATGATTAACGCCGTTGATGCCATTATCAAACACGATAGTCTAGTTATTCCAAGAACCGTAACTTGACTTGGGTCATAAGCTGTGACATCGATTAATTGAAGCAATGAGTAAATCATCGAACTATCCCAAGCAAATCTATCCTGGAATAATATAATGGCAATCGGTGCTAAAGATAATAGTAAATTCTGTCGATGTTTAAGAGCCCTAGAGAATACCAAAATATACATTGTAATGAATAAAATCCCGCCACTAGAATCTATCAAACCCAAAGCCAGTAAACCGAATAATGTGATTCTATCTGCGCTTTTGTCAAGACTTGCAGAGTTGATGCCTTTCTTGCTAAGTGATGCAGAAACAATCAACGGGCCTGCTAGTAACATCAAATCAAGTATGACTCCGTTGATAATTAATTGGTCAACCTCAGCAGCAGCATAGTTTAATTTGAAGGCAACCGGTGAAGCAACAATAACCATCAGCCAAATTGCGACCATTCTTCCAAGTGAAGACGCTTCTTTTTCATCTAGTACTTCCTTGATAATTATGCCAATTGGAATCAACATCAAAACTATCCACTGAATATCCAAAGCGATGCTTTTTGCATCAATTGATGAAACCGATATACTGAACAGAAGTAGTGGCCCTAATAGGCTCATCCTACTCAGTGGTCCCCAGCCCTTGGTTTCATTAGTTGGCTCGATTTTCTCTTTGTGTATTACCCAATTACCTGTTATCGGGTCGTAAATAGGAACCAATTTCCTCCGGTTGGAATTAGCCATGTTGATTAAGTACCCAACATCCAATTCTGTTTCTTTGAATTTCATCATACTCAAGTAAACCATTACTCCGACAATCGCTAAGGTAATATTGAATCCCGACAAAGCCTCAGAAATAGCATCAGGAAGCGGCACCTCAAGTCGACCTAAGAAGGACAACAGCACCGATAAAACCATCGAGGTAAATAGTGCTGAACTAGCCCCCATTGCTGATCTTTCATCCTTATTTTCTCGAGCCTCATTCAACATTAGATAAGAGGTTATTATGGTGTAAATTACGATAGTCCAAGGGACCAAAACATTACTTCCAAGTAACACTGGAGACGAAACGACTAATGTTCCAAGTAATGTAAAGTGGGCAAAGTTATCGATTTTATTTTTAGAGCGGGCCACTTCACTAGTTACTAGTAAAGCAATAATGAGAACAGAATCAAAATACTCATAATAAAATCCATTTGAGTTAAGATGACTTTGTAAGAAGAACGACGCTCCTGCTGCAGCAATGGTACTATTAGCTACCCACCTTCGAGTAATCTTGGAAATAATTAGCAGGTAGGGTAACATAATGATGGTTATTACCCAAGGTATGATGCTTGCTTGAGGAACAATTAGGAATAATGACGCTGCTAAGCCTATTGGCATATAGGGGATTCGCCGTTTTAGGGTGGCAGGGAAATAGGCAAGTAATACTGTCAGCCAAAGAACCACTTGAAGGGTGATTATACTGGATAAATCACCATATTCGTCTGCTCTAAATGGTCCAAGAATTAAATTCAATTCTTCCGCCCTAGCAAAAACCATGGCGAGAATTACTTCGCCAACAAGGAAAATTGATACCCATTGCATCAGGTCTTGTCGAAGGCGGTGATCTGCTGCTAGCCACCCTTGAACAATAATTATGAAGATAATCAAAGAAAGCGCTCCACCCGCTCCAGTATCATCTGCAGGATTATTTTGCATTTCATATAATATCGGAATAATTCCGCTTGCCAATGCTGCAATGGCGAATATTATTCCGCTATTTGAGCGTAGAGATAACCACATGGATACTGCTGTCAAAGAGATTATCGAAATTCCTAACTCCCAAGATACAATGTCATTAGACCATCTCATCCAAGGGCCAAATCCAATAATGGCTAGTACAAGAGGAGTGAATGTTGCTACAGACCACCCAAAAACCACCTTGCCCTTCAATCTGTTAAGATACATGACCTGTCCAAAAATCAGAATAAAACAGGCGGCTAATTGAACATATATTGCTTCGGCTGAGGGCGACCAATCGGTGTCTGAATATGGAATACCTTCATTCAAGAACCAAGAGTAATTTGATGCGGCTTCACCAATTAACCATCTTGAGCCCCATAAAACGCCAACTGCGGAGAAGAAGAAACCTATGCCAATCAGGTAATCGTGAACGCTATGTAATTCAGCGCCACCTTTTCTACGCTGCCATTCAACCAGTGCAATTGCCATTCCAGCCGAAATTAAGCCCCCTACTCCTAAAATTAAGAAATTGAGATTTGTTGAATTTTCGGCAAACGCAATTGCAAGTATGCCGCCCCAAATTGCGAACATAGCAATTCCATAAAGGATCAATTGAGCAAATTTCTGTAGCGGATTAACCACAGTATTTGCTGGTAGCGGGCCTGGTGAAACTACCGACAATGCAGGCATTGAGGAAGAGCCCTGAAATAAACTCCCAGGGGTTGGATTTGCGGAAATAATCGCTTTTGGCCTAGTAGGGCGAATGGGTGCACTTGACATTTTATCGTCCGTGGTTCAGTACATTGCCTTTTGAAGATTTAGCCGGCATTAGTCGAAAATATCTATTTTGAAGTAATTTAGCGCCACATGGTTGTGACTTTGGATTACTCGCCTTCAGATTTGGCTTCTTGTGAAGCATCTAGCGGCTCGCCTTCACCAGATTTTCTAGCGATTAGTATACCAAGCAGCAGGCCGGAAGAAATACCGGTAAACAGTCCCACATAGAGCAACATTTTCTCAGGAGTTAACTCGTCATCTTCGCTTTCAGTACTGGTTGTAGTATCTCTGTCATCATTAATGACGCCAAATTCACTACCTATTGAGGGGACATTTGCTTCCACGTGGGTGCCATTATCAGCCATCAACTGAATAGTTGCATTAACCACCGAGCCATCGGAACGAAGATCTTGGTAAGTATAATTGCCCACAGTCCAATTCATGTCCATAGTAACTATGAAATTAATAGTACAATTTTCATCTAGTTTGGTGTTGTTCTCATCCCGCTCGCAATCGTAAGATAGTTCACCAGAATCCCAATCAAAGGTGCCGTTGTAAAGTCCATCACCATCAGAATCGTAGACAATTCGATGTGTCAAATTGGACTGATTGTCAACATTATACCAGATAACCGAATCGTTTTGGATAATCAGGGGATTGTCTTGAGAAAACCCATCTTCTTGGATTAGCACAGTAAAGCTACTCGCAGTATGTGCTTGGACAGAAACTATTGCCGGGCTGGCAACAAAAGCAAGTAAAATTGTCAAGGCTAATACTCGTGTTTTGATGGCCATATTCCAAAACCACAGCCGCTCATAAATAAATAATCCCAACAAGCGTTTATTGCATTAATTCAAATAATACTGCTTTTTGAACAGACCATGCGTAAAGAAGGTATGACTCGCGATTGGAATGGTGCAGACCAACTCATAATGTATGCAATCGTTGGCTTAGTAAGCGTCAGTATGCTTTCTCTTGGCGCATATGTCATTATGTCTGCCGGTGAAGAAGACTCTTCACCCTCATCCATGGATCAAGAAGCATGGATCGACCCAACTATCGAGATTGAGGATGAAAACCACAGTCACACCGATCTACTCGCTCACCGACTACAAACTAGCAACATGCAACTAATTGACTATCACAACCTAAACTGTGATGGTAACGTTGCACCACCTGCTGAACTTGATAACGTAGCAGGAAGACCTTGTTTCCCTGAATACAAGAATGTAGGACCCACTCCTGGAGACTCTTCTGAAATCGCCATAGAAGGTAATTTCATGGAAGACTGTGTTAAAAACCCAGATGGTTCAGGCGGTTGCTATGCTTATGTTTCATCTTACAACCAGTTTGAAATTCTAGATATCTCAAAACCAAATAATATTACTTTACTCTCGACATATTACGCTGAAGTTGGCCGTATGATTGACATCAAGGTTACTCCAGACAACAACTGGGTTTTGGTCAATCACGAACTTACCAACAGCGATTTAGATCCAATTCCAACTGACGATGATGCTAACAGTGGTGCAAACCGCTTAGACGTAATATCCGTAGTTAACAAGAATGAACCAATCAAGGTTGCAGAATGGAACAATCCTCCAGCCGGATTCCACAATCAAGACATGCACGTGGATTGTGACTGGGAGCCAGCCAATCCACTATGGTCTATCGAAGAATGTCACCTTTTCTTATACGGCGCTGACCCATATCCAGAAATGGTTGAGGGAGATTCAGGAACTTTTTACAAAGGCACTCAAGTGTTTTATGTCCCGCTTGGATTTGAGTCTTGGAACCCTACATCCACAGACGAACAGCAAAATGACAGTCGACAAATTCTACGCTGGGGCGGATATTCACCTGAGCCTGAAACAACTTGCGGAGGATCCATTTTTAACCACGACAATGTATTTCACATTCATCCAATAACAGGACAGAAACTTCTCTATATCTCTTATTGGGATGCAGGATTGCGTATCGTTGATGTGTCAAATCCACCAGAAGTTCCAGACCCCGAAGGAATCTCTTGGCCACAAGATAACGAAGTCGGCCGCTGGCTTGGTTGCCCAAGTGCCAGCGATGGCTGGTACGGTCCTGATGGTGGGGGACATGCTAACATGACCTCAGAAGAATGGGGTGGCAGCAGTGGTGCGCTAAACGGCAATGGCTGGATTCATTATGCGGTGCCATACGAACACCTACTGTGCAATGGTGCAGCTGAGTTCGATCCGGTAAACACTTGGGACGATGAATGTGGAACAGGCCCTGAAGACCCAGTCTACGGCATTAACTGGCGACACTTGACTCTCATTGCTCCTGAATATGGCACCAACACTAATCACACCGGTTACATTTGGACTATCGACACAACCGACCCAGCAAACCCATTCTTACTCAGCAAGTGGAAATTACCAGGAACAAGTATTCTGCCAGATGGCAGCGAACACCCACACCACTACATCCCAGGCGGCTATATCTACAGTCCACACAATGGTGATACTGGAACTAACGGGCACGTTTACTGGACGCATTATCACGCCGGTAACTGGGTAACCGACCACAGCCAAATCTGGAATGATGTCAAGTGGGTAAACGATGTACCAGCACCAGAAGTTGGTTTCCCAGCGATTGAACAACTTGCTGAGACTCTCACTATGGGTTACTATTCGCCTGCAGGACCAACATGGATTGAAGACCCTAAGGAAACCCTAGGTTATGACATGGCTGATTGTTGGGCATCTTGTATGATTCCATTTGACTGGGGGCTGCAATATGACCCACGAGGATTCTTGTTCATCTCTGAAATGGTATCGGGAATCTATGTTGTACAAATGGATGAAGACATTAACCAGAATTATCTCTACCCACCATTGTATGCTACTGATGAGTAATCAAATTACTAACAACTGAATTGTCATTCTTCTTCAAACGCGGGAGATTCAGCATTAAATTTTGACTCTACTTCTTCGATCGCATTTCGAAGCACTAAGCCGTGATAAACTTTGATGCCTTTGTCCTTAACCGTCTGGTTAACTGCCTTTTCTAGCTCAATTAATTCATCCTTTGATTTAGCACCCTCTATCTTGGTTAACAAATCTCGGTATTTACTCGCTCTAACGTAATAGATGGCGAAGTAGGTTGGAATTAACAATAATGGAATGACTAATTCCTCAAACACGATTTCCATGAAGGCAGAAACAGAAAGTTCGAAACTCTCCGCATCATAGCCTTGACTAAACGAGTTACCGTTTAATCCACCTGAGTAAAAGACACCGCTATTAATGCCAAAATACAGATTAAACGGGGTTTCATCAGCATCAAAAATATCAGAACCACGATCCAATTCCACCGAATCTGGCCAACCATCATTGTCATTATCGCTATCTATGACGTCAGGAATAGTATCTCTATCAGTATCAAGGGGCGTTGATAGTGGGTTGTATGGGTCGTATAGAATCGTGCCAGACGATGCAGCTCGCTCTAATTCGTTACGTATTCCATCACCATCTGCATCATCATCATAGATGTCGGGCATGAAATCTCCATCTATGTCAGAACAACCAACTAGTCGAATTTTGCTTTTTCCATATGCAGCTGGACAATTGTCAGATAACTCGTGGCCACCTTGGTCAGCATAACCGTCTTCATCAGTATCTGACCAAATTTTGGTAATTGTTGGCCAAACATCTTGCGCATTTTCTACCCCGTCGCCATCAATATCATTATCGGAATTATCACCAATTCCATCGAGGTCTAAATCTGCATGCTCTGATGAATTATTAGGAAAAGCATCAGCACCCATGACAATAGTCCAATTCTCATCAGCATCAGACCATCCATCCCCGTCTGAATCCAAACAGCCAATTCGGTCTTCGGTTGAATCACCACTGGCCACACATGGAGAATCTTGCGCTGACGCAGAGGTTATAGAAAATCCTGAAACGATTACCGCCAGCAGTATTATCACAACAATTTGTCTTGATGCCATGCGTACCGGTCTGTTTGAACATTAATGGCTTTATTGCTATGCATTGTGACAAAACCTTGAAAACCCAACATTACAGCATTTAGCCATGCGATTGCAGATTCTAGTCATAACGACTCTGTTATTGCTGCCGTCATTAAGCGGTTGTGTCGAGGAAGCAGCAGAAGCACAGGAATTCCCACAATTCTCTGCCGTGGCCGATGATGAACTAACTTACAACAATTCGAGAATGGCCGGTGCCCCCTATATTGTGATGTTTTCTGCAGAATGGTGTAATAGCCCGTGTTATTCTACTTTGCATTCAATATGGAATGCGCAGGCAGAACTCCCAGTATTGGTGATGTCCACCGATCCAGCCAAACGCGCTGGCGGGGTCACTTTACAACAATGGCATGAATCGGCTAATGCTCACGATGATGAGGAAAATGATACTGGTATTGAGTTGTCAACCTATGCCTTCATGAAGGGTGATGATACTGCGCTTGAAATGGATATTACCACTCCTGGGACGACCTTTTTCATCAATTCAGCAGGCATTATCACCGATCGCCACGAAGGCTTACTAGATGACCAAGAGTTAATTTCGTCATACTGGGAATCAGCGTCACAATAACCGGTTTAATTACTCAAGGCGCATCTAGCACAAACAAAAGTTTCACCGTCTTGCCAAAGTATTTTTTTGTGTTCAGTAAGATAAATCTCGCCACATGACTCACATTTTAGAGAGATACTAGTAACCTCGTCTTCTGTTAAAATGTATGGCGTATTAACAATTTCAGGTTTTATACAAATTTTACAATACCATTTTTTGTTAGTTTTATTCAATTCCATTACTGCGGGTTTGTCGGTCTTGTAGCACCTAAAGCACTGCCAGTCTTTGTCTGGGCCCCACACAATTAAACTAACACTGAGTTATTTATCAAATTATAAATTTCTTGAAATTTCAATTTATACCCTTATTTTTAAGTCACCTTAATTTCCCCGAATTATGCACTTCTACATTCCCGGAGCAATAGCCGGAATTATTGTCTTCCAAGTATCGATAATCGCTCCGACAATGTTCAAAAAACTTAAGATTGAAGATTTCGGCACCGCCATACGCTCTATTTGGCCAAAATTCTTCGCACTAATCTGCTTTCTAGCACTCGCTAGTATTGCGGTCATGGTGTCAAGCGGTGACGGGAATAATGTTCATCTAGGAATTTCTGGATTTACTTTGTTGGCCTCAGGAATCTGTTATGGGATAATCCCAGCAACCAACCGGGCAACCGACTCTGGAAATAGCAAGAAGTTTGACCTGCTGCACAAACTAAGTGTTTGGTTAACAGTAGCGATACTT
This sequence comes from Candidatus Poseidoniales archaeon, assembly GCA_009887195.1. Classification (GTDB taxonomy): domain Archaea; phylum Thermoplasmatota; class Poseidoniia; order Poseidoniales; family Poseidoniaceae; genus MGIIa-L1. The sequence continues at coordinate 9,716 of QXXX01000080.1, forward strand.
CTTGCCAACATCGCATTTTTATTGGTTTGAGGCGATTAAGGATGATTAAAAATAGGTCCCAGTTGTACTTATTGCTGGCCATTATTATGGTAATGGCTGCTACAACAGTACAAGCCGAATCAACCAATGCAGAGGATAAGGATTCATTCAATATGGCCGGCTATATCTTTCTTGCAGTAGCCGGCTTTGGGTGGTTATTTTTCTTGACCCTACTTGGTTCTGCGATTTACTTGATAGCGAAAAAATCTCGACAATTATACCAACCAAAACACCCTGTAAGATGCAAATAACTTGTTATTAGAATCTAATCAAGGTTCTTTAAACAACCAAAACTTGGTAGGCTCATGAAGCACATATTGTGGGCGACAATACTGTTGTTGTTGACGCCGCTTGCTTCGGCAGAGACATACCGCATTTCTGGTAAGGCAACTTATGCTGATAACTCAGCAGTATCACTTGGTTACGTCTACGTAAATTGTGAACAAGGCGCTTTTGAGTGCTACCAATACCGCGGCACTGAGGCAATGACAAATGCCTATGGTGAATTCACCATGGTAATTGATGCAGACTCAGAAGAAGATGGAATCGATATACTCTTGACTCTTAAAGGTGAAAACTTCACCCACACTATTGACTTAAGCAAACATCAAAACTCTCCTGAAGGTAAAGTCTATCAAAATTTAAAGTTACAACAAAACCCAACTGCTTCAGGAGTGATGATGGGCTTTGGATGTTTCATTGTCCTATTTGTTGTAGCATTTGTCTCAATATTGTTGCGAACCGGTAGTCGACTTTCAACTAAGCGAGGTAGACTTGAATTCATGGGATACCGGCAAGCAAAGCAACTCGAATGTCCCAAGTGTAAGGAAATGGTCTTCCAACATGAACTTGTCAAACATTTGATTGTCGACCACGATTTAGATCCATTAGATGCTGGAGAAATTACCGGCATGGTCATGCGACGAACTTGGTCTGAAGAGGAATAAACGAGGAATTCATCAACCTCCAACTATTCCACCGATCTATGCGCATTAGTCACATCACACCGGATGGCAATGAAGCCTACGTTCATGAAGTACCTCAATTTGGTTTAGGAGTATTCCTAATGTCAGATGATGGGGAATGTAAAGACTCTATTCTAAAGGCTCTAGAAGCAGGCTATACCCATATTGACACAGCACGAGCTTACAATAACGAGCATGAGGTTGGAAAAGCGGTTAGAGAATCAAATGTTGCGCGTGAATCACTATTCATCACAACAAAACTTCGCAGAGGCCATGCAACCGGTTACCAAGATACCATCGAGCACTGCCAGAAGTCACTGGAATTACTTAATATGGACTATATCGACCTATATCTGGTTCATGCGCCACCAGAAAATCCAGACCATCGCGCACCAGTGTGGCAAGCAATGGAATACTGCCTTGAACAAGGCTGGGTCAAAGCAATTGGCGTATCTAATTACGGGCCTAGTCACTTATCGGCCATGAAAGGTTATGCAAAATATATGCCCAGTGTAAATCAAGTAGAATTCAACCCATGGCTGCAGCGCCCTCATCTAAAACAAGCTACTGAGGATGCAGGTGCCAAAGTAATGGCCTATTCTCCACTTGCTAGAGGGCACAAAGTTGACGACCCACAACTTGGCATGATTGCTGAGAAACTCGGATGTACTCCGGCCCAAGTTGCGATAAAATTCTGTTATGATGAAGGTTGCATCACTATTCCAAAGTCAAGTAATCCAGCGCGTATTGTGGAAAATATTCAATCCTTAGATGTAGACATTTCTAGTCAATACGAGGCAATAAAATCGCTAGAATGCAACTATGTTTCTGGCTGGGACCCAACTACTGAACCCTGATTAAACCGTCTTAATCAGATATGTAGGGCAAAGCCACAAAAGATAAGCGGGTTAGGATTAACCAATGTCTGATAATTTTTGGGATACTAAACTTTCTGAGGATGCATCAATCGGTAAGGACGATAATAATCCAAAGAAATTAGATATCTCGAAACCCAAAGTGAAGATCAATGTCAAGTTAAATGACTTCCCAGTAGGTTATTGGGATAGTGATAACGATGCTATGCACATTGTTCAATGGTATAATGATAATCGAATGGCAGTTGAGGAGAAGAGCCTGGATTTTTTCAAACAGAATACTGGAATTAAACTTGTGACCTCTAAAGCAGAGGCGCAGAAAATACTTGATTTAGCGATTCAAACTATGCAAGAAGAGGGCGTAACAGTCTGGCGTCCACCAAATTATGAGTATGAAGATGAGACAAATAATACTATTCAACTCAATAATATTGAAACAGTAGGTGGCCTAATAGGTGGTTGGTTTTTTGCGGGAATTTGGTTTACTATCTCCTTTTTGATTTTATTTCTTGTTGGAGGACCTGCAATAGCAGACCTGGGGACTGCTGATTGGAATGCCACTGATGGAGTAATTACTTCTAGTGAAGTACACACCTCCACTGACGGTGAAGGAGGTACAACATACTGTTTGTGGGTCAATTATGAATATACTTACAATGGGAAAACTTACGATGGTGACGTAGTTAGTTTTAGCAAAGATAATTCATGTGATTCATGGTCAGGAAATGCGGATGATGACTACCCAGAAGGCAAGGAAATCACAGTATATGTCAATCCAGACAATCCGTATGAAGCCGTACTTGAGCCAGGACTTTCTGGCGTAGATTTCGGAGTATGCTGCGTTTTACCCTTCCCTCTCATCGGGATTCTGCTGGTTGTTATGATGCTAAAAAATACCTTTGGAGTAGTATCTTCAAAGTTTAATAAAAACCGATGAAAAGATTCTTAATTTTACACCCGAAAATCTGTAGATTATACTGTCAGTTTAACACACGGTCGGGAAAAACCCAAAGAACCACAAGACGAGGGATAACAACATGTCAACTAATTTCTGGGATGCTAAAGTCGGCGATGAAGAAAACCCCCCGTCTACCCTTCCATCAGTCGAACAAGACCGGCTTTCAGTAGAAAATAAAGCAACTAAACCTCATTCTGATGCAGTATTGTTTAGTAACCCACTGGTGATTGATGTAGACGGGAACAAAACAGAACTCCCCTTGGCACGATCTAATGAATTATCCGAGCAAGCTATTAATTTAATTTTTAAATCCAAAGAATACTGGATGATAGAACTGGCTTGCGAAGAGAGTTTTTTTCAGATGAATGTCCAGACATCTGAGATTGAACATTGGCTAGATGGCAACATAATTCACCAACAAAGAGGCGATATCGGGCAGGCAATGGATTACCTTGAGTCAATAATTTCCGAATCAATTCCTAGCGAAAATTCTACGCCAACCGACAATATTTGGTCGCAACCCACTGCAAATAATGAAATTTCTACATCGCAAAGAATTGTGGAAATGAGGGCAATAGATATTCAACAATTAGAACAATCAGGGCCCAAAGAAACACATCACTTCCCGAACCTAGCGTCTATTATTGTTGGTGGAGTGGCACTCTTTTTTGCCTTAATTTCACTAATTAATGGGGCAATCTTTCCACTGCTAATCACCGGTTTCATCTCATTTATTGGATTGGCGATTGCTTTTTCTATACATGTAAAAATAGACCATTATCCAAACGATTCTACGTTTGTCTGGTATAGGGGACAATCTGTAGATTTCATTTATCAAAAACAAGCGGGCGATAAATTACAACACTGGGAGGAAGTGAGTTATTCTACCGATTCAGAGGGTGATACAACTTCTACAACATACTACCATTTCAGAATGGTTGATGCTTCGGGCGGAGAATTATATTCAGCACAAGGTGCAGGCGGTGGTAGCTTTGGTCGCAACAATAGGGCGAAATTGACAAATTTGCTAGGTCTGCCAACAGGCAATGTGAGTAGAAGTGCAGGCAAAATACAGTATCAAGACCCCGGTTCACCGAACTTTAATGTTGAACCAGCAAAGAACTCATTTGGAGCTTTAAGCAGATTTGCCTTATTCCCAATCATCATTTTTTTGATGTTCGGTTTTGTTATTGTATCTGATATTTTTCTGGATGATGATTTTGGCACCTATGATTATGAAATGCCAAATCGATGGTGTGACGAAAGCGTAAATTATCCTGTTACAGTGCCAATTAACACTGTATCTGAAACAGCAATGCGTGGTTATGAGACCAATAGAGCAGATGGCACGTATTCTAATATGGATCTAGTAATCAATGGCGGCATATGCACATATCGTTATCAAACCGGAGAATCAACAGCATTTGAGTTTGAATATGAATTACAAGAGGTCTCAGACATTGATGGAATTAGCATGCTAGTTATGTTCCATCCAGGCGGCCAATATGTTGGCTATTCAGGTATTGAAGTCTATACTATGGCACATAACAGTACGCAATGGATACAACAAATCGATTCACTTTACATGTATGGTGATTATGAACGCTATGCTTCACATGAATATCCTCACAATGAGTTTTGGTTTGACGATTGGTTTAGACATGCTTTTGATAATACAGTAGAGAACGTTTCTCAAGTAAAAATCGTTACTGGTCATGCTGACCAAATGGGCGACCGGTCAGTTAGTTTTTCAGGGCTTAGAGTTGATGCAGCGGGTGATTATGATTATCCCGATTATCGAATTTGTAGTGGAGAATGGGACGGCTTGTTTGAAAATTCAACCAGCGACATGATCCCGTGGTCGAGGTCAGATGGCGAACCATATCATTGTTAAATGCTAATCAAAAGTAAAGTAATGAAAGTATAGTTATTGTTTTTCAGGCTCCCATTCCCATTTGTATATTTTTAGCGCTTCATCTTTGATGAGTAGTTGTAAGAATGATTCTTCGTCGTGGTAAAGAGACGTATGTTCTTGAAAGGACCTATATTGTACCCCTGCCATGTATTCTGTCGGGTTGCCATTTTCTTCTGGATTCCAGCTTCCTCTTGACATGTTTAGTACTACCTCTTTTGGTGTATTACCAAAACTTACATCCCCGTTCCATTCCCCACCATACCATCCAAATAGGACGATTTTGAAACCATCAAACAAGACATAATCTTCTTTACCGAGTTTATCCAAGCCGTCCATAATTCTACTTAATCAATCGAATTTAAAAATCTATTCAAAGTAAATCAGCCTAGCACTAGCATGGCCAAGATAAATTTCCAAGATAAATTTGCTAAATTCAGCGAGCACTGGACGCCGAAAGTAATTGCGGAAATGAATGATTATCAATTTAAATTAGCTAAGGTAAAAGGCGAATTTGTTTGGCACAATCATCGCGATACTGATGAAGTATTCATCGTTATCGAGGGCTGTTTGAAGATTGAATTTGCTGATAAAACCATTGAACTCAATGCTGGTGAAATGTATGTTGTGCCTAAAGGACTGCAGCACAAACCATACTCAGATGAGGAATGTAAGATTCTCCTAGTTGAGCCAAAAGGGGTAGTCAATACTGGTGAAGCAGAAGGTGAACTGACCGCATCTAATGATGTCTGGATTTAATCATCTTTATTTGTCAAATGCTTGATGTTCTTAACCGCACTATCAACTTGCGGGATTTCCTCGACTTTGCGTTGAGCTCCCTCGGTTACTTTCAAAGATTCCAATTTCTTTCCAGACGGTATTATTCGAGCATCATATGAAGCAACCGCATCATTGTAGGCGCCTACTGCAGTATTGATGCCCCTCCCCATCTTGGCTAGATCAGCGCTGAATTTAGCAACTCGATCATAGAACTCTCGTGCTTGTGTATGAATTTCTTTAGCGTTGTCGGCCATAGACTGCTGTTGCCAGTAAAGGCTAACAGTTCTAAGTAGAGCAAGTAGAGTCACTGGCGTGACAATCAAAACGTGTTTGTTGAAGCCATATTCTTGCAGTGAAGGCTCATATTCAAAGGCGGCAGAGAGAATTGGTTCGGCAGGAATAAACATTACCGTAAAATCCGAACCGCCAATTAAACTCGGATAATTCCGGCTTGCTAAATCGTCAATATGCTTCTTGACATTTTTTGCATGTTCTTTCATTTTATCGGTTCGAGCATCAGGGTCTTCAATATCAAGACCGTCCCAATACGCAGCAAGAGGGACCTTTGAGTCAACAGGAACACTACCTCCGTCTGGAATCTTAGCAAGCAAATCTACTCGCGCACCACCTGCGCCGGATTTCAAAGTATATTCGATATCGAAATCACAGTGTTCCAGCATTCCCGCAGCCTCAGCGATATTCTTCAAGGCAACTTGCCCCCAATCGCCGCGAGCCTTAACTGAGCCACGTAAAGCGGTAGACAGCTTGACGTTTGTATCGCGTAGATTGGTAGTCTGTTCTTGCAAACCCTTGACCATCGTGGAGATTTCTGAGTAAGCCCCTTCTCTAGTTTTTTCCATTTCATTAGTAGCTAGTTCTAACTTCTCTAAGTGGTGTTTGATAGGCTCTACTAATGATTCAACTTCCTTTTTGCGAGCGTCATAATCTTTACTTGCTTCAGATTGATGTTTACCTAAGCGTTCTTCAGCAAGTTTAAGGAAATCTTCAGAGTTTTGTCTTGCCACCATAGATGCAATACTTTCCATTTCGGCTTTCATTGAATCCTTGCTTTGTTGGCTAGCAGCCGCTTGAGCCTCGGCTTTTGCTGATGCTTTGATGGCTTCTGTAGAATATTTATTCTTGGCAATCAAGAAACCAATACCAATTCCTAGGGCGCACCCAATAATCAGTAGCCCGTATTCAGTAACACTCGCCATGACATGAACAAAGCGTCAACACTTCTTGAAGACTGGGGCGAATTAGGCTGAAGCGCCAAATCACTTGCCACGGTTTTGGTTTGCTTTTAGAGAAGGACGTAGTTTCTCAGCGCCCTTACCCTTGTTGTGTAGACCACGACCACGCTTTCCAGCAGAGGTCTTACCACGGTAGACACGACCCTTGTGAGCCTTGTGACCGTTAGCGGAGCAGAATACCCCAAGTTGCTTATCACTGATGATAGCAGGATGGTGAGTATCAATCATAATCACTTCGTAGTACTTGTGTTTTCCATCTTGGCCAACCCAGTATGAGTTGAGTACTTCCAGGTTAGGGAAGTGACGGGCAACACGCTCTTCAGCGATTCTTTGAATATTCTTTGCCATGGTAATTTTGGAGATACCAGCCTTTGACGGCTTTCTCTTCATGTGAATCTTACCCTTTCTAAGTCCACCTCGGCGAACACGAGTTCTGATCATGACTACGCCTTGCTTGGCTTTGTAGCCCATTCTGCGAGCAGCATCAATACGAGTTGGGCGGTCAATTTTACAGTTGACAGGCTCTCTACGCCATTGCGCCATGCGCTCCTGACGGAACATATGCGGCAAGGCATCCTTAGGGCGTCTCCAAGTTGCACGAACGTGTTGGTATAGTCCTTGAGCCATGTTATCACCGCTTCTCAGCAACATGCCGACAAAACTCCCCTTTATCAGTCTACCTTCGCGATACTGCGCGAACATTCTCCTTAGGGAAGTTGATTATTTCGTTGTTTCAAGACCTTCAGCAAGGATACCTCGCCAGCCGCCCCACAGTGAAACAACATCGCTGTAACCCATATCTTGCAATGATTTGGCGGCTATTGCACTGCGAAAGCCACCACCACAGTACAAAATTATCTTGTCAGATTCGGTAATGTCATGTTTTTCAATATCGCGCTCAATAACGCCTTTACCAATGTGTAGGGCGCCAAAATAATGCCCAGCAGCAAACTCGTGCTGTTCTCTAACATCAATCACCATCGCTCCCTTTTGGACAAGTGCGGTTAACTCTGCTGCACTACATTCGGTAATCTCACTGCGTGCCGCTTCAACAATTGCCAAAAAACGCGGGCTGTGCTGTTTCGCCATGGTTTTGCCATAGTGGACAGGCTCATGAGGGTAATCCATGACACAGGTTCATGGCCGGACAGATAACTGGAGCAGAAGCTGTGCTTCAGGCGCTTCGTGATGGAGTGGCTATCGACCGTGTACTTGTTGACCGAGAAAAGGATACAAAGCAAATCCGTCAATTGTGTCTAGAACTGGAAATACCGTTAGAAGAAGGTTCAACCAATGATTTGTGGCGTATGTCTGCAGCAGGCCATGTCGATGCACTGGCGCTAATTGGGCGTTTTCAAACCGATTCAATGGACGAATTAATGTCAAGAGGCGGCACGATTTGGTTTTTTGATGGGGTGACGTATTCGACCAATCTTGGTTTTGCCATTAGAGCAGCAGAAGTTAGCGGTGCCAATGGCGTAGTGATAAACGTGGCTAAAACTCACGAAGAGCGCCGCACCATACGCCGTGCTAGTATGCGCGCAGATCGATTCATACCTGTCATCTACAGCAGTACAGAAGAAATCCTGCAATGTGCAAAAAAGCACAAATTGACGATTATTTCCGCCGAAGATGTTGGGGATAGAGCGCCTTGGGACGTTGACATGTCGAACGACGTTCTGCTGGTTGTCGGTGCGGAACGTGAAGGTATCAGCCAAGCGACGCTAGATGCTTCTGATTACATAGTTAGGTTGCCCATGGACGGTTTTGTTCCATCTTACAATCTTCAAGTCGCAGTAAGCGTACTTACTGTCGAAGCGCTCAAGCAAAGAATTGCTTAATGGGAAACTCTTGCTAGTTACTGAGCTATTTACTCGCCATCAGCAGGAACAAACATGTCCATTAATGGTGCAGCAAGGCCAAGCAGTCCAGCAAACATAGCCATGAAGAAACTCATGCCAACGGCCATTCCGTCTTCAAATTCCGGCATTAGAATCCACCATAATAATGCTCCAGCCAAAATTAGTCCGCCAGCAGCCCAAGTAACAACCTTTTGACCAATTTCTGGAATAGCATCCATTGCATCAATTCCAAACATTGGAAGGACCATCATCAATCCAGCAACAACGGTTACAATTATTCCTAACCAAATGAATAGGCCGCCAAAAGTTCCAGCACTAGCAGCGCTACACATGTCATCATCATCCATTTCATCACACATCTCAGAATAATCTACATCCATAGTAATTCCGCCTTCGCTCATTTCCATTCCGCCAAGCGTGTAGTCAACATCAGCATCGCCAGTGTCATCAACGCTCAACCACGAGCCACCCATAACTGCGAGTAACGCAAATAAAAATGCTCCAACAATCATTCCAGTCATTATTTTCCCTTTCATACTATTATCCATAAATTCCACCTTAGTTATAAGAATATTAATTTTCTTTATATATAGTCATATACCCGATTCATAGTTGGCCAAACCCCTTTTATCTTGCTTAATAAGACGCCAGTTCATGCTCAGGGAGAAAGGCAAGCGGCTTCCTCTTCCCAAGGTATTTGCCACAGTCATGGTAATGCTATTTCTCGTGCCTGGCTGTTTGGATTTTGGCAACGATGATGAAGCACCCTCCTCGGCTAGTGACGGGCCAATAACTATCGAAGTATGGCACACATTTGCTGCTGAAAGCAAGGAGGAAGTGGCTTTCACCAATGCAGTTAGAGATTTTGAAACAGCCCACCCAAATATTACCGTTGAGATTACCCTAGTGCCGTTTGGTAATGCTGACCAGTTATTCATGACCGCCGCCCAAGGCGGCGAAGCACCCGATTTGATGCGACTTTCTAGTGACCAACTTGGGGCAATTGGTGAAGTGCGGGTTGACGGATATCCATTACTTGAGGACCTACGTCCACACTTAACACCGCAAGATAGAGCTCAATTTGAAGCAAGAGCGCTTGATTCAATGCGTTATGGCGAGGAATTGTATGGCATTCCAGCCAGCCAAGATTGCCTTTCATTGATTTACAATAAGGCATTATTTGATGCCGAGGGACTAGATTATCCCAATGAAAATTGGACCGAGCAAGATCTTTTAGCAGCCGCCCAACAATTAACTCAACAAGATGTTCAGGGTCTTGCTTTACCGATAAAAACCGCTTACTGGTGGTTTCCAATCCAGGAAGGATTTGGCGGCAGTTTGTTTGATGAGCAAGGCAATCCAACACTTGACTCAAACGGCTCTAGTGAAGCGATGAGATGGATGCTTGATTTGGAATTGACCGAAGAAGTAGTCGCTACTGGAACGCAAATTGAAGGGATGAAGAACCAATTTATCACCTCTAAAGCAGCAATGATTGTTGACGGCCCGTGGAATTGGGCAACTTATGAAGACAGTCGGCTAAATATCGGGCAAACCCTGCTGCCAACAGTTGTTCAATCAGGTGAACGCATGTCACCCCTTGTCACCTACAAAGGCTGGACGGTAAGCAAACAAAGTGCTCACAAGGTCGCAGCAACCGAATTGGCGCTCTGGCTATCATCACAATCAGTCCAGCAAGAATTCGCACTAGAAACCTATACTATGCCAACGCACGTAGCGCTTGACACGGACCCAGCAATCATCAACGACGAGGTAATTTCGGGATTTTTAGAACAAACTAAACTAGCCACTCCAGCCCCAACTACTCGTGCTATGTCGCTGATATACGGCCCCCTTTCCACTGCTTTTGAACAAGCATATACTGGTACTGCAAGTACCTCTGATGCTTTGAGCGACGCCAATGATGAATTAATTTCTCTAATCGAGAATCTGCAGCGTGCAGATCAGGTAGAACCGAATCCTGGTTATCGGGTAATTGACGCAAACATTTCTACAGATGATTCACAAAATTATACGATTTATGTCGATGGAAAACTACACACTGAATTACAATTAGATGTTGGGCAAGGTGTCACAAATAGCGGTTATGATGTCTGTACTGCGGACGGTAATCAAATGAACCAAAGCGGTCAAATGAGGCTATTTCCTGATACAACTAAACAAATCAAATGTAGTTTAACAGGGATGATTCCAGATAAATTACACCTGATTGAAGTGTATTCTCAAAACGGGCAGGTCATGAGTTTTGAAGCCGTAACCGGGGTTGGGGACCAGCGGCCTGAATCAGGTGACACCTCACCAGTTCTATTTGCTATTGGAGCAATAGTTCTCTCGCTAATTGCCCTGCTTAGTTACGGCCGATATCGCGACGGTCAATTGGGTCGCACCAATTCACGATTGGCCCATTTCTACATTGCACCAGCAATGTTGGCTTTGGCAATTCTAACATTTTACCCCGTAATGTATGGCTTTTGGCTGTCGTTTACCGATGCCGACCAAACCCACTTAGGTGAGCAAGCCTTCATTGGACTGACTAATTTTTGGGAGGTAATAACCGCTTCTGGGTTCATTAGAGTGACGATATTTACCTTGGTTTGGACGGTTGTCAACGTTACTGCGCACATCGGTATCGGACTATTTCTAGCCCTAATTTTGCAGCGTGCAGACCTCAAGGGAAAAACCGCTTATCGAACAATTTTGCTATTGCCTTGGGCGGTACCGTCCTATATTTCGGTCTTAGTTTGGAAAGGGATGTTCCAGCCTGATGGCTTGATTAACGATTTACTCGGCACGGATATCAATTTCTTATCTGATCCAACCGGAGCCCAAATCGTAGTTATTTTGGTAAATATTTGGCTTGGAGTTCCATTCATGATGATGTCCATCAGTGGTGCGTTACAAGCCCTACCAAAGGACATGTATGAGGCTGCTGAGGTTGAAGGTGTTACAGGATGGGAGGCATTTAGACACCTGACCCTGCCTAATCTGAAAAGTGCATTAGTGCCGTTATCCTTGCTTGGATTTATTTGGACTTTCAATATGTTCAATGTAATTTACTTAATGACCGATGGAGGCCCCAATCTCTACTTTGGAGAGCCTGGCCAAACAGATATTTTGATCACTTATGTTTACGATGTTGCCTTTAGAGATGGCGCATATGGTGTTGCAGCAGCCTGGTCAGTGATAATTTTCCTAATGCTTCTAGCATTCTCATGGACTTACATGAAGCAAACTAACGCAACGGAGGCGGCTGCATGATTAGTGAGCGAGTGATTCGGGCTTGGTACACTCCAGCAGAAGTTTTGGCCTTGCGACGTTGGCTAGTTGTGGCAACAGTAGTCAATATCGTATTGCTTACATTTGATTATCTGCGTGGCGATAGCCAAATCTTACTGCTCGGCCTTTTCGGCTGTACTGTATTAGCGGCTTTACGTAACTTTTTGCCCGCAGCTAACAACCCCAACAAACGCAATATTTCCCTGCTATTATCTGGGGCAATAATCGCCGTTGGCATTTATCGGTTTATGTTGATGCCAATCTCCATGTTTAATTTCTGGCTTTGTGCTTGGATGATAATTCCTGGACTAATCGCATTATATTGGTTATCAAATCAGGCAGTATCGGTATGGGCAACCCGTGAATTGTCCATTTCTGCGGTTGAATACGGGCTTTCAAGGAACTTCGAATTAAACAAGAAATACCAAAGAATAGGTTCTCATACCACACTATTACATTTCTCAGTGATCACTTTAATTCCAATAATTTGGATATTCGATATTGCCTTATCTCCGGGGAATGCGCTTGGTGGTGAAATTGGAGACTCCTTTAGTGGTGAGCACTTTTCCAAGATCCTTGAAGGAGACTCCTTTTGGATTTGGTTTAGAAATTCCCTAATTGTTTCAATCGGGACAAGTTTACTTGGATTAGTAATTGCAATCCCTGCTGGATATGCGTTTAGTAGATACAAATTCACCGGGCGAGATGTTTCTATGTTTGCGTTCTTATTAGTGCAAATGTTCCCTGGAATAATTATCTTAGTGCCTTATTTCTTGGTTATGAAAACCCTAGGTTTACTTAATTCTCATCTCGGGTTAATTCTTGCTTACTGTGTAACAGCATTACCATTATGCGTTTGGATGTTGAAAGGCTTCTTCGATACCGTGCCCCGTGAACTTGAAGAAGCAGCCGCTTTAGATGGGTGTAACCAATTCCAAGTCTTCACCAAAGTCGTGCTGCCATTATCGATGCCTGCCGTGGCAGTAACTGCTCTGTTTAGTTTCCTTGCTGCTTGGAATGAATTCCTCCTCGCACTGACCTTCAATACCTCCAATGACATGTACACATTGCCAGTCGGCCTTGCATCATTAATTTCCTCAACCGGTCAAGCGTGGGGAGATTTTGCCGCTGCTAGTATTTTGGTTAGCCTGCCAGTAGCGTTGTTGTTTTTATTCTTCCAGAAGTTCCTCATCGAGGGGCTATCTGCAGGTGGAGTTAAAGGGTGATTGAATGGTAAATGTAAGATATAACTCGGTATCAAAGAAATATGATGACGGCTTTGAAGCGGTAAAAGAATTGAATTTAGAAATAAAAGATGGCGAATTTTTGGTGTTACTGGGCCCGTCAGGCTGTGGCAAGTCAACAACTCTGCGAATGCTTGCTGGGCTAGAAGAAGTGACTAGCGGCGAAATACAAATTGATGATGTGACAGTCAATCATTTGCCACCTGGAGCAAGAGGTTTAGGAATGGTGTTCCAATCTTATGCCTTGTATCCACACATGTCAATTGCTGACAACCTATCGTTTGGTTTGCGCATGGCCAAAGGTGGAGCAAAACTAAGCGGTGATGAGATTAAGGCACGAGTTCAAGAAGCTGCCGAAATGCTAGACTTAGTTGACCACCTCGATAAAAAACCCAAGGAGTTAAGTGGTGGACAGAGACAAAGAGTGGCTCTTGGCAGAGCATTAGTCCGTAGGCCAAAAGTGCTGTTGATGGACGAGCCTTTATCGAATTTAGATGCTGAATTAAGACATCAAATGCGCAGCGAGATTCGTAAATTACATGATGAACTTGGAACTACGACAATTTATGTTACGCACGACCAAATCGAGGCGATGACCTTAGCAGATCGAATTGCTATCCTCGACAAAGGCGTGCTACAGCAACACGATGAGCCACTAAATGCATACCATAACCCAGCAAACGAGTTCGTCAAAGGCTTTCTTTGCCAACACATCGATGATTTGGTACAAACAGCAAACAACCTTTTCAAGAAAACAGAATAACCTAGTGGGTGAGGCAGATGCGTAATCAGGTAGTCGTGGCAATCTTATTCCTAACGGTATTATTGTTGCCAATGGTGCCGGTAACGGCAGATAATCCAGATATTGACTATCAAGACGGTCAAACCGTATTTACTTGGTCTGGCACCGCTTCAACAGTTGAATTAATTGGCGAATGGAATTGGAGTGAAACGTCATCATTATCTGAACAAAACGGTATTTGGTCTACTACTATTTCAATTGATGAAGGACAATATTGCTACAAATTAATCGTTGATGGGGAGTATATTTTTGACCCAGCAAACCCGTATCGTGGTTATTGTGATAATATCGAAAATTCTGTTGTTCGAGTTAAGGATTCAGTTCGTCCCAATTTTGCTAGCGAAATAATCAATCAGCAACTAATTGTCAGTTTTCTGCCCGGTACTAGTGGGGCAGGCCCAGACGGGATTCCAGCTGGCTTAGAAGCGGCTGTATGGGATGAGGCGTCCATGTCATGGACGCTTGCTTTGGCTGGCTTAAGCGATGGAAAACACACGCTTGATTTGGCAATAACCGATACCAATGGTAATGTTGCCTATGACCATCTAGTGCCGTTTTGGACCGGTCCACAAAGTGATTTCTCGTGGGAAGATTCTTTGATTTACATGATAATGACTGATCGTTATATCAACGGCAATACGAGTAATGACCCCTCGCCAACTGGTGCCGCCGCCGGTGCTGATTGGATGGGCGGTGATATTGAGGGAGTCACCAGCAAAATTCAATCTGGTTATTTTGCTGAACTTGGAGTAAATGTTCTATGGCTAACCCCACTTAACACCAATGCTCAAGGCACAGGGATTGCTGGTGATGGGCAACATGATGTTGCAGCATATCACGGCTATTGGCCTGTCGAGCCACGACAAGTTGACCCTCGACTTGGTACTGCAGAGCAACTCAAAACGATGGTTGATGCAGCCCATCAATCAGGTATTCGTGTGATGATGGATTATGTTGTTAATCACGTTCATCAAGACCACACCTACTATCAAGATAATCCGGAATGGTTCAATCAAGGATGTTTATGTGGCTCAGCGAATTGCGATTGGACTGAACACCGGCTTGATTGCCAATTCACCTCATACATGCCGGATGTTAACTGGAAAGTTCGTAATGCCTCTGAACAATTTATTGAGGACGCGTTGTGGTGGCTAGAAGAATTTGATTTTGATGGTGCTAGAATCGATGCGGTAAAACACGTAGAAGATTTAGCGATTACCAATTTAGCGACGAGAATTAACGAGCGTTTTGAAACAGTGGGCACAGATTACTATCTCAAAGGAGAGACTGCAATGGGCTGGTCTGGACATAGCCTTGCGGATAACCAATTTCAATACGACACCATCAACCAGTATATTGGTGAAGACTCACTAGACGGTCAAGCAGATTTTGTTCTCTATCACGCAGTTGTTGACAATGTCTTTACTCAAGGGATTGAAGATTATCAGCATCTAGATTATTGGACCAATAGAAGTCAAGATCAGTATGTTGATGGGGCAACAATGGTGCCGTATGTGGGCAGTCATGACGTTCCAAGAATCGCAAGTAGAGCAGATGCTGGAACCGGAGATTCTGACAATCAATGGCAAGAAGATGGACTACCTGGCCAGCCTGGCGATGCGTCTGCCTATCAAGCAGTATTACAAGCATACGGCTGGCTTCTTACAACTCCTGGTGCACCGTTATTGTATTATGGTGATGAATATGGCGAATATGGTGGAGCAGACCCCGATAATCGACATATGTACCGGAACTTGACAACTTGGAGCCAATTTGAACAATCATTATTCGATAACATTTCACAAATCGGCCAATTACGCGCTGAGTCAATTGCTCTCAAGCAAGGCAGTTATTCCACACGATATGCTAGCCCGGATTTGTTAATTTACGATATGTCTCACGCCGAACAAAACATGTCAGTCATTCTTAATCGAGGACAATCCACTACTATTCAAGACTTTGATTCGGGTGATGTCATTAGATTTGGCGAAGCAGCAATATCATCTGCGGGCATCAACATCCCTGGTAACTCAGTTACCATTATCGAATTAGACGGCAATCCAACAATGCCGCAAAGAGAGCCAGACAGTCATTGTTTAATCGTCAATAATTTCACCATGAATACGACTTATTTCATTACCCTCGATTTGACAAATACCTGTACCAAAGAACTACATTACCCTGGAGTCAACTCCTCTATTGACAATAATTTAGTCACCGGATTTCCCGATTATAATGAATGGTTCTACATGATTTTCCCTGAAACCTCTTACAACATGTCTTGGCAATTAGCAGTCAATGAAACGATTCCAAACGGCACATTAATCACTTTATTGTTCAATGCTACGATACTTAATTGTGGCCCACAAGGCGACTGGCACGATTGCCCAACATCTAGTCTAGAACACTCTTTTAACGTATTATGGCCCAGCAATGAAACAAATACCACAAGTCCACCAGTTGAGCCTCAACCGATCTTAGGCTGTACAGATGATAGTGCGCTAAACTATCAAAATGACGCTACTGAAGACGACGGAAGTTGCACTTACCCAATAGATAATCAGAACAATAACACAGATTCCCAAGTCAATAATAGCAATAATGATTCAGCTATCGAAGATAATACTAACACAACTCAGACTAGTAACCAAACCGATTTATTGGTGAAAAATTGCTCTATGTGTTGCGGAAAGTTTATCCAAATTCCAATCAATCACCCCTGCCCGGTACCCGATTGTCAATCGTGTGATGAGCAATCTGTTGATAGTAAATCCACTGCTGGAGAATTTGTTAGATCTGCCCTTGCAGTAGCAGTATTTATTGGCGTGGTAGTGCTATTTTTTGTTAGTAGAAAGCAGTGATTAGTCTTTGAATGATTGATAAAAACGTAGATAATCTGTAATCATTCTAGCCCCAGTAAATCTTGCCGAGGTGGCAATACTTGAGCGCATAATATTGGCCCAAACCGTGCCGCCTTGCCGCCATGCTGGTAAAACGTCTTGTTCCAAGACCTCGTAGATATTGTTAGCATCACGCTCATCATCGCGGTCATCTTCAGATTCACCAATTGCCCATCCATTGACGCCGTGCTGACAACCTTCAGGCCACCATCCATCAAGAATTGAGCAATTTGGTACACCATTCATTGCGGCTTTCATCCCTGAAGTTCCCGAAGCCTCTAGCGGCCTGATTGGATTATTGAGCCAAATATCAACACCACTGGTAATCGCTAAACCAGTATCCATGTCATAATTCTCCAAAAATGCAACCGGTATTTCACCTTCTATTTGCTTCGCGCTGCCATAAATATCTCTAATCAACTGCTTACCGCCTTCATCTTTTGGATGTGCTTTTCCAGAGAACACGAATTGTATTTCACCACCAGCAATCTCTCTCAACCGCTCGATATCGCTGAAGACTAGATTCGCTCTTTTGTAGGTGGCAAATCTTCGAGCAAATCCAACTGTCAATTTTTCTTTATGTAATTCAACTCCTGTCGATGCTTTGACCAATTCACGAAAGATACTGCGGTTTTTTTCTCTAGCCGCAAGTAGGTCTTCATCAGAGAGTTTCCCTGAATAAGCTAGTTGAGTTGGGTCACGTTGCCAATTTGGCAATTGATTGTCATATAGTTCTGCCATAGTAGGGGAAGTCCAGGTGATATGATGAACGCCATTGGTAATTGGATGAATATGAGTCTCGCCATACATTCCCGAAGCAACTATTGCATTGAGATTTGACACCGCATTCACCTTGTCAACTAATCCTACAGCGAGGTGTGACATCGAGCATCGCTCGCCATTTTCCGGGTCTCCAGCAGCAATTACCAACTGTCTTGCATCATCGGGTAACATTTCACCAAGCACGGCTTTTACCGATTCCCAATTGAAGCGGTCGTGTCCTGCTGGAACTGGTGTGTGCGTGGTGAACAGTATTTTCTTTTCGAGGTCTTTTCTAGTCCAGCCTTTACCCAATAATTCAAGCAGTGCAAAGGTACAATGCCCTTCATTTAGATGCAGTCCATCCAGTTCTATGCGTAGCAGATTTAGTAATCTTAATCCTCCTACGCCAAGTAAGAATTCTTGTCTAATTCTAACTTCATCGTCCCCGCCATATAATCTCGCTCCGAGTACACGATGGTATTCTGAATTTTTTGGGTGATGAGTGTCAAGGAAATACACCGGTACGACGTGGCCGGTTATTCCAACAACTTCGACCTTCCAAATCCTAGAGTATATCGTTGTTCCATCAAGGGGCAACATCAGTTCTAATCCAGTATCGATTAAATGGTCAGCGGGATCTAGTGCTGCGAACGACTCAGATTGATTGCCATCTTGGTCAATATGTTGTCGGCCATAACCTTCTCGATAGAGTAATGTAACGCCAATTAAATCAATCTCAGCATCTGCTGCAGACTTGACATGGTCTCCTGCTAAAACACCAAGTCCGCCCGAATATGTGTGTAATTCAGACCACAAACCAATCTCTGCAGTGAAGTAACCGATGTGCCCCATTCGAAGAAACGGTATCAAAGGGGGGTTATGATAATGCCCCTTGGTAAACGATTTCAGTTAATTTAGCTCAGGCCACGAAAAACGCCAGCGCCAATTACCTTGCTCAACTCCAGGTATATTCATGCGCGCAGCAGAATCCAGTCGCAGAATATCTTGCAGCGGAATAATGCATAACTGACTATTACCTTTAGTCGCTAAATCAATCATTGAACCGATAATGTCGTCGGAGTCCCCAACCAAATCTATCACTCTCCGTTTACTGGTATCCTTGATAGAATTCCACCAACCAAGTGTAGTATCATTATCATGGGTGCCAGTATAAGTTACCTGCATCGATGAAATATTGCTGGGATGATGTGGGCTTGTTGTATAGTCATCATCAAAGCCAAATTGTAGAACCGCCATGCCTTTTAGATTAAATTTCAATCGCAAATCAATCACCTCTTGTGGAATAATACCAAGATCTTCAGCAATTATTCTTGATTCATCACCAGCAACCTCGATTAGCTGCTCAATAATTTTCTCTTTAGGTGCTTCTTGCCACTGTCCGATTACTCCGTTTTCTGCTTCTCTTGGTACCGCCCAAGCCGAATGGAAACCTCGGAAATGGTCTATTCTAACAATGTCATACAACTTTAGCATTCTCGCCATTCGCATGCGCCACCACATCCAATTACTCTTTTCATGTTCTGCCCAGTTATACAACACAGTGTTCCATTTTTGTCCGGTTTCACTAAAATAATCTGGCGGCACGCCGGCGACAACAATCGGCAAACCATGATCATCTAATTGGAATAATTCACGATGCGCCCACACATCTGCGGAATGGTGTGAAATAAAAATCGGCAAATCACCAACAAGTTCGATATTTGACTGATTGGCATAATTTTTCAATGCCAACCACTCATTCTGAAATATGCCTTGCTTGGCAACTTCCTCACCAATCCTATCACGCCATTTTGCCATTTCGACAGGGTCCCTGTCGCGTAATGGTTTTGGCCACTGTGTCCAATCTTTATTTGGGAACTCTGCGCTAATTGTGGCAAATAATGCCCAGTCATCAAGCCAATATTCTTCTCCAGTCAGTTGCTTAGAATTAGTCTGCGTACACAAACCAAAATGTCCAGCAAATGCTGAAGGCGACGCATATGGAGAGCCGTGTTTGTCCGGCGGAGTTAGCGGTAAGAACTGCCATTTTGAGTAATTATTTTCACTTAAAAAATCAACGAATTTAGCCCCGTCTGAAATTTTCCCATTGGGTAGCGAGGTAATGTGACATAGCACGCCAATCTCACTGCTCATATCTAAGCGCCTAACAATAAACCCTTTCAAGTTATCATATTGTGGGTGGTTCTAATGAGGACGACTGCGGTATTTATTGTGACATTATTCTGTTTGCAAGCAGGTATGGGTTTTGTATCTGCCCTGACTCCAGAAACCATAACCATTGACGGCGACGTTGCCGAGTGGTCCTCGGATAGTGAAATGGCTTCAGACGACAATGCAGTCACCTATTATTCAACTTGGGATAATGATAATTTCTACGTCGCTTGGACGGGTACAGATTGGGCAGATTCTATATCTGGAGCAGATTTATTCATTTACTTCAATACTAGCGAAGGTGGCTCAGTCCTCAGTAAAGATTGGGGATTTGCCCACACCTTGCCTTTTTCTGCGGATTATGGTTTTGCGTTAGAAGATTCAACATATAATCAAAAGTTTGCCTTTGATGGTACATCTTGGCAAGATCAAGGACCCTTGCCTGAGCAGGACATCTATGTCGGATGGGCTGATAATACGGTGACAGAACTAGCCATCCCTTGGTCAGCCATCGGCTCGCCGACTAGTTTGCAATTCATGATTTATGCCCAATGGCAAGACGAAGGAAATGTTTGGACCTCATTCCCTGCAGCAAACCCTTCAAGTTCTAATGGCGCAGAAACCTTTACTCATTATTATCACCTTGATAATAGGAATAATGCAACAGCACCCAATACTCTACCAGTAATTGAAAATGGAGCAATAGACAAGGTAGATGATGCTCTTAATTTAGCAATTATTTTCCATCAACATCAACCATATTACAAGAATAAGCTAACCAATACCTACGAGATGCCGTGGGTAAGAGTTCACGCCATGACCGAATATGTCGATTCTCCGGGAATACTCGCACAAACTGGCACCAAAGTAACTTACAATTTAGTTCCGTCATTTATTGAACAATTGGTTGATTATTATGAAAATGAAACCCTCGATGACCATACTGATATGGCAAAGCGACCATGGCCAGAAGGAAATTACCCCAATGCCACCGCCTTAGAATTACACACTATGCAATTCCAATCTTTTTGGAATAGTGGCTGGATTTACAACGTCTCTGAAACCGGACATATTCAATCATGGCTTTATCCATCTAGTGCCAGGTATTCAGAACTTTATGATATGACGCTGCATAATCTAAAACCAGCCACTATAATGGACGACACCTTACTATCTCCTCAAGATTATTTAGATCTTCAAGTGCTTTGGTACTTGTATCAATTTTCACCTGACTATGTCCTCGGAGAATATGATATATCTCACCGAGATCAAGGATTAATTGATTTATTCATGCAAAATGGCCAGTATACTCATACCGATTTGATGTATGTTATAGATCAACAACACCAGCATATGGCAAATGTTTTACCAATGTATAGTCAACTAGCTGCTGAAGGCCAAATTGAGTTAACTACTACGCCGTACTATCATCCAATTATGCCACTGTTGATGATGGATGGCTGGACTATGGAAGATGGTATTAGAGTTAACAAAGACTCTTGGCCAGTAGACGTTCAAGACCATTTAGTCAACGGAATGGACTTGTTTGAGGCAAAACTTGGCTTTAGGCCAACTGGTATGTGGCCAAGCGAGCAGGCGGTTTCTCCAGCAATGGTTGAACCAGTTTCTGATGTCGGAATCCAGTGGATGGTTAGTGATGAAGAAATTCTACTCCAGTCTACTGATTCCTCTGGCAATCTAATCGATGTTGATGATGCAAGTAATTTAGCAACGCCATGGAAGGTTACTGGTGAAGATGGCGGCGAAGTTGCGGTGGTATTTCGTGACCGCGTCATATCCGACAGAATTGCTTTCCAGTATGGGACGATGACTCCTGAAGCTGCGGTGTCTGATTTTATTGCCTACCTCGATAATATTCGGCAACAATTACTAGATGCTGGTGAGGACCCTTCCGAGCATTTGCTGACAGTTGCGCTTGACGGAGAAAATTGGATGTTCATGTCTGAATTCCAACATCAAGATAATGCTCGTCCGTTCATGCATGAATGGTATTCACGTTTAGCATCTCATCCAACTATCGTAACCACCACTCCAAGTGAATTCCTATCGACAGAACCGACGTTGCCTGAAATCGAAACTATCGGCACAGGGTCTTGGATTGATGGGACTTTACGAACTTGGGCTGGCGAGCCAGAAGAGAGTTTAGGTTGGCAACGATTAGTCGAAGCACGCCAAGCATTAGTCGGATTTCAAGCCGATAACCCAACTCATCCAGGTTTGTCAAATGCTTGGGAATCACTGTATATTGCCGAAGGTAGTGACTGGTTTTGGTGGTATGGATTAGACCAAGACAGTGGCTATGATGAGAATTGGGACGTTTTGTTTAAGGTTCATTTGTCCAATATCTATCGAGCAATCAATATCGATTTACCGCCTTATCTGCAAGATTTGTGGACTGGAGCAGCAACTCCTGTAGTACCTTATGGCGGAATTATTGAGCCAATGATTGACGGAATAGCCTTGCCCGGTGAATGGGATGGTGCCGCTAAATATGATGCATCAGTTGATGGCGGTGATTTTGATATCGACAATTTCTATGTCGGTTATGATTCGAGTAATATCTTCATGCGCATCGATTCAGTAACCGCCGATGAACTTGATGCAATTTCCCGCAATTCGCAGTTTGATGAACCTGATTTAGCCATTTATTTCATGCAGCCAAACGCGGTAAACTTCAATGAAGTTGAAACAAATTTCCGCACCTATTACGGCAATCAGATACTTGGTTTTCCGGCCAAATACATGGTAGCCATTGATTTTGATACCGTTAGAGAAGACGGTCGGGCTAAGTGGAACTTGTTTGAGGCAAAAGGCAAATCGGGAGACTCTGAACAATGGGTGCTAACCAGCACTTCTTCACTTGGCGATTGTGCGGTTGATGACGTCTATGAATTTGTAATACCGTGGGCAGACATCGGCCTTGCTCCAAGATACACTACGAGAATTAAGGTAGTTTCTTCTTGGGCAGCATCACTATCTTATGGCGATGGTGAAGACATGGAAATTGCCCCACCTGCACCAGCAGAATTAGTCTTACCAGATTTGGAAGAGTGGGTTACTTTACTTGAATTGGATGATGTAGTTGGTGATGAAAATGGCGATGGTGACTATACCTATCCGCTGGCCAGCGATTTCGCAACCGATAATGGCGGTGGCTTATGGGACGCTAAGAAAGTCACAGTACGTCAAAGCGCATGGAATGCTCAATTCATCATTGAAATGGATGAGATGACTGATATTTGGGGTCTAGCCAACGGTTTTAGCCATCAAATAGTGCAAATTTATGTCGATCAGGGCGATACAACTTATGGTGAAACCGAGATGCTTACCGGCGCTAATGCCGAAGTACATCCAGATTGGGCATGGGAAGTTGCTATCAGTGGCACTGGTGAGCCAGGTGCTGTACAATCAGTACAAGCTGAGACTGGCAGCACCTCAGCAAGAGGCATTGATGTGACCGGCAATGTCGATGATAAAACCATCATTTTCACAGTCAGCAAAGACGTGATTGGTAGTGATGTTGCTAATTATCGCTATATCATTGTAATTGGTAGTCAAGATGGTTTTGGAACCGGTAAGTGGCGTGACGTTGATGCAACAGCCAAAACTTGGCGTCTTGGCGGCGGTGCTGACCCAGCCGACGATGATGGAATTGATTACGACCCAAACATTGTCGATATTATTCTTGATGGCGATGGGCAACAAGCAATGCTGTCTTCTTACGATGTCAATGGGCACGTATATGCCCAACTAACCGGCTTTGAAATGCCGGCGATTGCACAGCAAATTTATGGCTTCAAGTATGTCAGTAGTACCGCTGATTCAGCCATTTTAGAATGGTCAACAACTCAGGCTGCATCTGGTGATTTGTCTTGTAATGAGGTAGGCCAAACCACAGTAGCAGTCAATCAATCATGGAGTAGTGAAGAGCTTACCAATACTGTAACTGCAACTGGATTAACCGCCGGTACAGAATACGAATGTAGAGTCTCAATTGGCGATATTCTGTCAGAAAGGGTGAATTTCACAACCTCAACTGTAATCGATACTGAGGCTCCAGAACTGCTTAATTTAGCGGTTGAAGTATTGGATGATGGCAGAGCCAGAATTTCATGGTACAGTTCCGAGAGTGCCACCGAACAAGTATCTTTAGACGGCGTAGTTATCTTTACCGATGAGTTTGCAACAAAGAAAAATCACCAATATATTACGACAATTTTGGCTGATGGCACTTATGCTCTGATAATTACTGGATCTGATGCATCAGGAAATAGTAACAGTTCTTCGATTAATTTCGTTGTTGATATTGGCGACCAAGTTGTTGATAACGGCGATAATAATGCAGGGACGTCGCCAGATAATTCGGCTGAGGAAGAAGATTCTGCCAGTTCAGATATCTCTTCGATGACCATGCAGATTGCCGTATTGGCGATTATACTGTTGCTTGTTATTGCCTTCATTAGAGTTAATCGAAATGATTCTAGCGATGATGAAAAGTGGTCTTGACTAAATTTGTTCAAAGGGTAGGCAGTGTACTGGGCCACTGAACACCCATCGTACTCTCCCATAATGTCTTGAGGGGTTTGGAAGAACCCTTGCGATTTCATGGAAATGATATGTCGTTTCTTTGTATTTTGGCTGGGATTCAAAGAGAACTATCTGCTCGATTCAGCACCCACTCAAACATTGATTCAAGACTTGGTTGAAGTGCTATGGCATCTCTTGTAAGGGTATATTCAACTGTGGAAGGTACGGTTGCATAAGCAGTGCGAGTGACGAGTCCATGGGCTTCAAGTTCTCCCAATCGTCTTGCAACTGTTGTTGAAGAAGAGTCAACCCTCTTTTTGATTTCAGAAAAACGCATTGGATCGGGATCACAATTCATCACGTAGAGAGTGCTGAGCATCTTTGATTTTGAAAGCAGGACGAGTAAATCATCAACATGAGCTTTCGCAGATTCACACATTGATTGCATGCGCTGTGATTGTTCTTGGGACATATACCGCACAAGTAGCATTTTGTTATTAGGAGACAGGTTACAACCTTGTTACAAAAGAACACCTCTGCCACTTTTTGGTTTACATACAGAAGCCCATAGGCCGGGCTATGATGGCACATCCAAACGGCAAAAAAATGAATATTATTGGTTTCTCAAGGTACGGCAAACCGACCCAATTGAAGAAAACAAGTGTGGCTTATCCCCATGGTTTTGATGCATCAAACAATATCGTGATCAAGGTTCACGCATCGGCCATCAATCCAGTTGACAAAGCCCTGCTCTCAGGCGACTTGAAGATGGTACGACCCGTTGCGACCTTCCCTCACGTCATTTGTTACGATGTTGCTGGTGTTGTTGAAGAAGCAGACCTTGAAGGAAAATTCACTGTAGGCCAACCCGTATTTGCTCGCCTTTTTGGGAATGTAAAAGATGGAAAGAAAACCCCCTGGTACAGAGGCGCAATGGCAGAATACTGCGTTGCAGATACCGCGAACGTAG
>QXXX01000081.1 GCA_009887195.1 Candidatus Poseidoniales archaeon
ACGTAATTCGATTGCATCCATTTGGTACAACGGTCTTAACAACCAGGTTTTTAGTAATCTTCTACCCATTGCTGTGCGACAGTAATTCATGCTCGAGATCAGACTTCCATCATACTCTCCAGCTAAAGTCGAGGTAATCTCTAAGTTTCTCAAAGTTGTTTGATCAACTACTAAATGTCCCGTTTCATCCATTATCTGAATATCTCTTATTGGTATTTCATTTTTCAAGTGAACTACGGCTAGATAGTCTGCAGCAAAACCTGCTGCTTCTATTGATAACGGTGAATTATCTAAATCAAGGTGTCCTAAATCTGAGACCTGTAATATTGATTCTAAGCGAGATATTCTACGTTTCTTACTCACTGAATGTTGTGATATCACACAGGCTTCAAGATTAGAAAATATACTGATAAGTTCATTATTAGAAGCATCTTTTGGAGATACAATAATTTCTGCAGGAGTCCATCTAAGTAATTCATCCTCTAAATTAGAAAATTTCTCTTTACCTTTCCATGTAGAAGCCCATGATTCACCTGTGGAGGAGTCAATAATGGCCATGCTAAGAGACGACTTCTCGGTAACAATAGCAGCCAAGACGCTCCTTTCATTGGTTGATAATAGTGATTCTTCATACAGACTACCCGGAGTATATACTCTGGTTACTACCCTTTCGAGTAATTTTGCACCGTCTCTTAGTTCTTGTTCTTGTTCGGCTACTGTTACCTTAAAACCTGATTTTAGCATAATTCTAAGATTATCTTCAAGTGCATGCCATGGAAAACCAGCCATTGGTATCGGATTAGCAGATTTCTTATCTCTAGATGTAAGAGTTAACCCAAGAACCGGAGACGCTATCTCTGCATCTCTATGAAACAATTCATAAAAGTCTCCCATCCTAAAAAACAGAATAGTATCTGGATGTTTTTCTTTTATTTCCATGAATTGGTCCATCATAGTTCTCTTCGACAATAGACTCACCTCATACCGCAGGATTTAGTCGTCGTCGACCACAGCAAATGAAGGTTGTCAAACTATTTATTTTGAAATAGTAATTTGTTTATACTCTATTGGCGGAATCTATCATATACATTGACAGCCATAACTGAAAAAATTATCAATGACACGATAATGAAGGAGAGATTTAAAAAACCTCTCCCAGATTCTATAGAGCCTACTGCTGAAGTATCAAATGTCAACACCTTGGAGGTTCCAGAATTGTCTGTGCCATGGAGGTATATTGTTTCTCCATCAAATCCACTTGACTCTACTGTTAACGGTAGTTCATGTGGCAACTTCATTATCTCATGGTTGTCTTCTGATATTCTAAGCACAGAACGAGAATCCATGCCATTAAACAACCATGCGCTATTGCAATCATCACTAATTCCAGCAACACTAGCAAAGTCGATTTTTTCTGCCGAATTAGTTACATGATTAAACCGGATTGTCTCGTGAGTGCCTGCAATGATAACTTCATCATGATTGTAATGAATTATCGAATGGTATTCTCCAAATTCTTTAGTGTCTATGGGGGATAGGTAATTTATCATTGGAGCAGTATGTCCTCCGCTCCAAATAATTGAGGCATAAACAGGATGAATTGAAGGTGTTGCTGGGCTATTTTCTCCAACACTTGGTGAGGGGACATAAATCCCCGTTGCAATCCATAGTTGATCGCCAATACTGGCTACTTTTTGCCATTCTACATTTTGATTGTCAGGTGTAGGTGAGCTGGTAATTCCGTTAGAATCTAGACCGCGAAAACCATATTTTCCGTCTGTTTCACTTGTCAACATCAGAAGGTTATCATTGTCCTTTTCTTGATTTTCAACAATATGTTCGATAGCAAAAACGTCATCCACGAAATTAGTTTCAAACGGGAAGATCATGCCGTCTTGTATTAGCAGCATAGATGAACCTTCTTGAGGAATAATGATGCTATCGTTTGATAATTTAGTGATAAAATCAATTGAACTTGCATCATGGTTTGAATCTAATCCAATTACCGTTGTCGAATCTCCATTATTAGTCCAAACCAATTGATAATCACCTTGGCTATACGTCAATAAATAATTTTCATTTTCGTCAATATATGTGGATTCCATGATCCTAAAATCATCCCCTATTTCATTATCTAGTAAATCTATACCAGGGATAAAACTAGTACCCTTTATCATCACTGCACCAAGAATTATGAAGACAAAGAATGCCCCGATGGCAAGCCACTGATGTTCAGACTCCTGTTTCAGTATCTGCTTCCAGACCTTCGCCATGTTACTTCGTGGATGATATAGCACATCAAGCCTTTCACTATTATCAATTCTAAATCTCAAATTCCTAATTTTTATTGGCAGCCGCCTTGCGGAGGGATGATAAAGGGAACATCAATCGCATGAATGCTTGGAGGCATACTATGGCACGTAAACCAGCATCAATGTACCGCAGATTAAAGGGTCCTGCATATACTAGAAGGAAGTATATTGGCGGTGTTCCAAACAATAGAATTCACCAATTTCACGTTGGAAACCGTGTTGCTGCGGAGACAGGCAAGTTCCCGGTAGTACTGGAACTAATCGCTGATAATAGTTGTCAAATTAGACACACTGCCTTAGAAGCAGCCCGTGTTATTTCTAACTCCACTATCAGAAACGGCGCCGGTCCACAAGGCTATGCGCTTAGAATCCACACTTTCCCGCACCATGTCCTAAGAGAAAACAAGCAAGCAACTGGTGCCGGTGCAGACCGTGTATCACAAGGTATGCGTTGTGCTTTTGGAAAGAATGTCGGGACTGCAGCAAGAGTAAAACGTGGGCAGAGGGTAATATCAATCCAAGTCAACCCAGAATTTTACCTTACAGCAAGAGATGCTTTGAGAAAGGCATACATGAAGTTCCCAACCCCTTGTACAATTAGATTAGTCAAGGGACACGAGCATCTGAAAGGTTTGATTTGACCACCTTATGTTACTTATTGGTCTTTACAGGCCAATATAGACAAAGTGTTTGAAAGGTACTTTATTTTGGAGAAGGTTAGAGGAGGGATCAATTATTAGGATTGCAGTATTAATTGAAGATCGCTGTAAGCCTAATAGTAACGCATACGACTACTTGAAAAAGTGGGCAGGAACTTGCGGTGGAGAATGTATACAAGTCCATGGCGATAATTGTAAAATTCTAGAATCTGCTTGTCCACCATGTATTATTCGAGCGAAGCACTGTCCCGATGATGCAGTGGTGATTATTAATTTACCAGCAGAATTAGAAACTGATATGATTCATAGATTCTCATTAAATGGTTTTCGATTGTTTAAATTACCAACTCCTTCAAAAGATAGTGTCGTTGGCATCTTAGGTCCGAATGGGATGGGTAAATCAACCGCAATTAACGCTCTTTCAGGCCGTCTTGTGCCAAACTTAGGTGACTGGGAAAACGATTCACCCGATTGGGATGATATTATTGAAACATTACCGAGAGGAGAGTTGAGAGA
This sequence comes from Candidatus Poseidoniales archaeon, assembly GCA_009887195.1. Lineage (GTDB taxonomy): Archaea > Thermoplasmatota > Poseidoniia > Poseidoniales > Poseidoniaceae > MGIIa-L1. The sequence continues at coordinate 3,488 of QXXX01000081.1, forward strand.
CTTTTTGCTGGCAGTAAAAAAAGATGAAGTAAAAATTGCGGTCAAGCCTCAAAATGTCGATAAATTACCTAAGAGAATAGATGGAACGGTGCGAAGTTTATTGTCCAAAGTAGATGAGAGGAAAATCTTTGACGAAGTAACAAAGGAACTAGGATTAAACCAATTACTTGATAGAGAGATTCAGCAACTTTCCGGTGGAGAATTACAACGCATGGCTATATGTGCGACATTAATGAGGGAAGCAGATGTTTATTTCTTTGATGAACCATCTTCATACCTAGACATATATCAACGAATGAAGATAGTAAAAATAATCCAAAAGTTATCTGAAACTAAACGTGTCATAGTTATCGAACACGACTTAGCAGTCTTGGATGTATTAGCAGATTTAGTTCATATCGTATATGGTAAAAAAGGTGCATTTGGAGTATTTACTCCAGCTAGAACAACAAGACAAGCGATCAACGCTTATCTCGACGGATTTTTAACCGAGCAAAATGTAAGAATAAGAAGTAAACCGATTAAATTCCTCACTCATCGTGATAGAAAGAGTGGTGTTGGTAGTAAAATTGTATCATGGTCTAATATCAGAAAAACTCTAGGCGAATTTACCTTAGAAACTCAAGAAGGTTCAGTACACAGAGGCGAAGTTGTCGGTGTAGTTGGTCCAAACGGAACAGGTAAGTCAACAATGATGAAAATTCTCGCTGGTTTAATCGAATATGAGGATGGATGGGTCGACCAAAATCCGAAAATATCCTACAAGCCTCAACATATAGATGTCGACATCGATTGTAGTGTTCAGCTATGGCTTGATAGTGAAATTGGTGCCAGGTGGAGAAGTGGTGAATTCAATGTAAATGTAATCAAAGCCTTAGGAGTAGACAAATTACTCCCAAAAAGGGTGAAGAAATTGTCGGGTGGAGAAAGGCAAGCAGTCTCTATTGCCATTTGTTTGGGTCGAGATGCCGACCTATATTTGCTCGATGAGCCATCAGCTCACCTTGATGCCAATGCTCGAATGGAAGCAGCAAAGGCGATAAGAAGAACTATGGAAGCCAATGAAAAGTCAGCCTTTGTTATCGATCACGATGTGTATTTTATTGACATTCTAAGTGATTCATTGTTAGTCTTTGATGGGATTGGGGGCACTCATGGAATTGCCAAAGGACCATTTCCACTCCGTGAAGGTATGAATCAATTCTTGGAGAACGTAAATATTACTTTCAGGAGAGACCATGACTCCAAGCGCCCAAGAATAAATAAGCCAGATAGTAGGAAAGACAGAGAGCAACAATCTTCTGGGGATTACTACTCATTTGATTCATGAAAGTTGATTGATATGCCTTTTGGAACACCACCCTCCGGCGGACCACTAAGCCGAACCAGGACACGTATTTCTTCATCCTCTTTAACTAAATTTTTACGTTGCCCAAAACAATTTTTTCTTGGTAACAAACTGGGTTTGTCTAGCCCAAGGACGATATATCAGATACTAGGTATTGTATTAGAAGATTCACTTTGCTCAATTCTTATGCGGCGTCCAGTAAGTATTAACTCACTAGACGATTTAAGAGATTGGTGTTACCAATTGGCTGATGAAGAAGCACAGAACTGTTTCCAATTAGGTAAAGAAAATTGGGAATCAACTATCTGGCAAAATCAAGAACAAAGTTGGGAAGATGTAGAGGTTGATGAGTTAGCTAGAAAAATAAAGAATGGGCTTACTCTATTTCTGGAAGAAGTCGAAAATTGTTACAATTCAAATGGTGGCCCTTATCTTGAAAAATTTAGAAGTGGCGACTCACCTTTCAAAATACCTAGCCCTGCGTGGGGCGAGGAACCAATATTCCCAATTGCCGATAAAGTTAGGAATTTTGGCATGAGGTCGTGGTCAAAAGATGAGGTCATGACATGGCAAAAGGATGGTCAACCAATTACTTGGAATGAAGCATGGGAGGTTGCCAGGCCGTGGATAAAAGATCCCAGGGTACATCAACCTCAGAGGTTATTTCACCCTGATGGTTGGGCTGCTGGAGAACTAGATTTAGTATTAAGATGGGATGGGAATTTAAGAATAGTCGATATCAAATCAGGTAATCCATCTTCTAAATTTGCTGAATCATTGAGGCATCAATTAAATTTTTATGCTTGGCTATGGTATGAAACACACGAACAACAAATGATTCAAGGTATCGAAGGATGGTATCTAGATAACCCTCTAAGAATTCAATATGATGTGCCAAGCGAAGTCGAGATTAATGAGTTAGGGGTTAAGTACAAGAAAATACATAGAGAAATGCTTGATTTAGGGGAAGGTCCTGTTAAGTTTCCTGATGATTATCCAGAGCCGTGTAAGAAATCAGCCGGCTGCTTTTGGTGTTCATTTGGGGAGGATGAATTGGAGCAGGAATCAGATTATCTAATCAACTTGGAAAAAACAGATGTAAAGATTTCTCCTCCAAGTCAAAACATTGGTGAAATCCAATCCAGAGTAAATCTGAAAGGGAAATTTACTGGCCAATGGGGACCGTTACCAAATCACTACTCTGAGCCAGTGTTAGGGGCAATGGTTAGTGTTTCAGGTACTCAAATTACAGTTGAGGAGAGCGAACCAAACTCATTTCCAAGATTACATGATTATTCTGATGGAGAGGTGATGATTATCAATGCTCTACCAGGAGTTTGGCGAGGAAATTCGCGATTATATTTAGACCATAAGAGTAAGATAATACCGCTAAACGGCGTC
>QXXX01000082.1 GCA_009887195.1 Candidatus Poseidoniales archaeon
GTCATTGGTGATTTTGCGATGTCGGTTCCTAAATTTTCATAGCCATGTCCAATCGCAATATCTTCTAGTAAGTCAACTGGATGTAATATGTCAAATCTCCATCTCGGCATTGATAACTTGATATATTCATCATCTTTACTGATTAGTGTACCACCCATTCGGTTTATGGCACTTGAAATTTGATTTTCTTCTAGGCTGTCACCAATCAAGCCATTCAACAATTGTGTGGGTAACTTATGTTCAATAGCATCACCGTTAGGTAGATGTTTAACCAATCCATCACACGAAGTTACTTTTACCGATTCAATGGTGCCACCATATTCTTCTAACTGCATGGCAATTAGCATCAAACATGCTTCACATGAGCGATAATCCCAACCTGTTACGTCGATAAAAAATTCAGTTGTATCAGCAGTAACTGTTGTGTGGTCACCGTTTATTATCGGTGGGAATGATAATATTCTACTTTCTGCATCAACAATCACAGGATATTTTTCTAAGCCGTCAAGTAAATGTGCATAGTCAATTCCTTTGGGGTGTTCTAACAAAATTTGTTTGATAGACATTTCATCATCCATGGAAAGCGGTGTAAATTGTGTGTCATTGGTAACTGCTTTAACTAAAAATGGAGGTTTAATTTTAGCCAAGTCATGAACGCCTATTGAGGCACGTTTTCTTCCTCTACCTAATGCAAAGTGTAGTTTTTCTTGGTGATCCATTAATGACTTGATAAAGGCATCAGATTCTATTTTGGAACTACCTGGATTAACACCCCTTACCACTGCGCCAAGAATAACAGGTCGTATCTCTTTTAGTTCACTATCGACAATAAGTTCCAAATCACCTTTCTTAACGACGAGATTTGGTGTAGCTGGTGCGTGATGAATAAAGTTCCTAATGGCTCTTGATAATGTTTCACCAGATAATAGGTCAGGACGATTAGGAAATATTTCGATATCAAGAGTTTCTGCGTCACATTTATCGATATCTGTGCCTAGTAGGGGTAGATTATCTGCCAGGTATTCGGTGTCATGTTGGTAACCATGCTTTGCCATCAATCGCTCAATCAGTGCTTGGTCTACAGAAATTGTTGGCATACTTTCACCTATCTTGCAAACCAGTGAGGGAGTGGCCTCTCATATCCAACTAGTCTCAGGCCACTTACTGCTGCTGTTTCATGGTCAAGTGCTCTAAGGTTTTGTCTGGAAAGGGAATCGATACTCTCCAATCCGATTCGCTGAAGTGTTGTGGAAAGGTCGAGATGGATTTCATTTAACCAGTTATTGATTTCTGAACCATCCTCGGCGGGAGTTGCACAACACACTAGCTTTAGCCCTGCAGCACAAAATTTGACAATATCATCGGCATTTGCTGAAAAGCCAAGGTTGATTACCGATTCAGTGTAGTAATCTTCTAAATTTGCTTTATTGCTTCTACCGATTAATACTAAACTTGCTGGTTCTGAAATACCTGTGCCGTCTTCAATGGACGAAATAGCCATATCTGCTCTGTGGTAAGCAGAAGTTTTGTGCAAATAGTCTATACGTCCAACTCCATTGCTGAAAGCAAATGGTTTATCTTGCCCAAGTAATGAACGCATGGAGACAAGCAAACCATCGATTTCCTCTGCATTCATGCTAGGTAGTCTCATCATGTCAATTACCATTCCACCGCATTGGGATAGTTTCGGACCAATGACGTTTAGATTATCATGGCTGATAAGGGCGAAATCAATTGTTCTCGGATTTACAGAAACAATGAATGGTTGAGTGTCAATTCGGTTAAATGATAAGCCATCCGACTCAAATTTAGATAAAATAGCACCATCTGATATAACTGGCATCAATGGTAGCGGTAAGGCTATTGGCGTGTTGGTTTCCCCTCTTTCTCCGATCAGTGCTACAGTGTCGCAGGTGATGTAATTCATTTTGTGTGGTGCATCTGTTGGAACCAATCCGATTGTAGACATATCTCCAGATGAGACTACATTACTAGATTTTAACTCATTTTTTTGGCCGGTATATTCTAAGCATACAGAGTCATTAGGGATTTGGAAATCTTTGATATCGAGTTCCTTGTTAATTTTTGTCAGTTCGCTTTTAGTAACTGGTCTAAGTGTTACCCCTTCGGGTGGATTGGGGCATCTTCCGTTGATGATAATCAAACCACCACTCATTCCAGCACCAGGGTCATTGCCAATGTCGCCATCAACGACAATAATTCCGTCTTTCATGCCCCCTCCGACTCTAACTCCAGCATTGCCTCTAACAAATACCAGGCCACCTTCCATACATGAACCAAGATCGTCGCCACACCCGTCTAAAATTGAAATCTTACCGGATTTCATGCCATATCCTGCATAATTTCCTGCAGATCGTTCACAGGTGATGGTATTACCATCGTTACCTGCGCCAAGATATGATTCTACGTCCCCTTGAATGGTAAAGGTGCCTCCGTTGCCAAAAGCTGCTGTCCAAGAACCTAATTTCCCTAAAGCCCTCACTTTGGCGCCTTTTGGTAATCCTGGGCACAATCCGAGTTCCCCGTTTTTTGGGACTGGGTCGCCAGCATTTGTCCATCCAATTCGTAATATTGCATTCTGTTCAGCAGCCGCAGTCAGTTTAGGCCCCAATTTAGAATTGATGTTAAATGACCTAGCAACGACATCTAGAGCATCCGCCATGTGCTGCTGTCAATGTAGCATGACCATATAGTCTTCTTTTCTATGAAGTTGATATAGATGGTTTTTCAATCATAATTATGATACGATTTGTTAATAGATATTCTACCATGACACAGAGATTGTGAGACGATGGTAATCAAGGTAGCAATAAACGGATATGGCACAATTGGCAAGCGGGTTGCAGATGCAGTTGATGCCCAAGATGACATGGAAATTGTTGGAGTAACTAAGACTAGGCCAGCCTTTGGCTGCGATTTAGCTGTTAGAAAAGGCTACCCAATTTTCTGCACATATGACGCAGAAGAAAAAATACAAGCTTTTGCAGATGCGGGTTATACCTGTCACGGGGGTTTGTCAGACCTGTTATCTATTGCCGATATTGTAATAGATTGCTCACCCGGTAAGGTTGGTGCCAATAATCTAGAAAAATATCTATCTGCAGGCGTCAAGTGGATTTTTCAAGGCGGTGAAAAGCATGCTATGACTGGCATGTCATACACATCCTCTGCTAACCACCAAGAGAATCTCAATGTTGATGGAACAAGAGTCGTATCTTGTAACACCACAGGATTATCAAGAACTTTAGTGCCGTTGTATAATCACTGTGGTTCGCTCTCAGTAGAGTGTACCATGATTCGAAGGGCAGCTGATCCGGGTGATTCTAGTAAAGGCCCGATTAATGCCATCAAACCAGTACTAAAAGTGCCTTCTCATCACGGCCCAGATGTTATGACTGTAAAGTCTGAAATCACTATTAATTCGATGGCAGTTGCAGTTCCAACAACAATTATGCATGTACACGTCATAGTTGCACAACTGCCAAACGGCCATGGACTTACTACTGAATCTGTTATTGACATGTGGTCCAATGAACCTAGGATTGTTCTAATGAATGGTGGTGAAACAGGTATTACGACAACGGCTGAAGTAATGGAATATGCTAGGGATATCGGTCGTAAGTGGGGTGATTTACACGAAATCTTTGTCTGGAAAGACGGTGTAAAGTTAAACGGTGATACACTATATTACTTCCAAGCAATACATCAAGAATCTGATGTGATTCCCGAAAATGTTGATGCCATAAGGGCATTGATGGGCACCGAGTCAGATTGGCGTAAATCGGTTGAAAAGACAGATTCAGCAATTAGTAAATATAACAACATCTAATGAGCAAATTATCATCAATAGATGGTTGTTTTCAAAAAGCATGCGGATTTGCGGTAACCATGCAGAAGGAAAATCAAGTCATATTAGCAATAATTCTGCTGCTTGGTGTGACCTCAACTCCTTACTTGTTTGATCACGCCAATAAGCCTGAGTTATCTGAAGAGATTATCGAATCAAACAGTGATAGTGAACAGTTATCCATTGCAGCTGACCATTGGCATCAAGCGTCTAGTTACATCATCCATGACCAAGAAACTAAACCTCTTTCTGGAATGCTTAATCTGGCTCATGGTTCTTTCGATCCACTGACTACCGAACCGCCTTACTTGCCAGAAAGTTTCATTGAAAGTGAAGATTACTTGTCCACTGGGATGATGTTTGTTCAATTGAATGAATACGACTATGATTGGTTATTTGAATTGCAAGATAAATCCTTTTTACACGTTTTAGACAATCTTGGCGATGGTAATTTCATCATTAGACTTGCAAATAATCAACATATTACTATCGATGTACTTGCTACAAGCGATGAAGTAAGATGGTTTGGCAATATTAATCCTGGTTATCGTATACACCCTTCGATAATTTATGAATCTAATTATCAAATTCTGTCTTTAATTCCATCAAATGATTTGGGGTACGGTGGCTATGAAAGTCTTGCTTTATCGCTAACTAACTACGGAGCAATAGACGCTTGGTGTGGCTACACGACCTGTCAAGTAACCGTCGAAAATTCACTCGACTTTGCCAATCTAGTGTCTCAAGATGGCAGAATTATCTGGACTGAACCGGTCAGTGAGATGGTGGTCCACAATGCCGTTGCCAGAGCAATAACCGGCGTGGCAAATGTAGATTTGTCAGGGACATTTACTTTAGATGGTTCTGGAGAAATGTTAGCAATTGCCGATACCGGATTAGACCGAGATCATCCTGACATTAGTGGTAGAGTTGCTGCTGTTTATACGCAATTTGGCTTAGATACATCACCTGCAGATACTAACGGCGGTCATGGTACTCACGTAACGTTAACCGCAATTGGCGATGGTTCTGGGGATAGTTCCAGCAAAGGAATCGCTCCAAGTGCTGGCGTAACGATGTATGCTCTAGAGCACGACCCAACAGGAGTATTTGGTCGGCAAGGTTCGATTTATGATCTATTATTAGATGCTAAACAGAAGACCGCAAGAATCGCAATTAATGCATGGGGCCTAAACGGTAATTTCGGAGAATATACTGCTGATTCAAGATCAGTTGACCAGTTTGTTCATGATGAATCTACCTTATTGCCGATATTTTCAGTTGGAGATACAGATGGCCAAGGCAGCACGCTAATTACCGCCCCGGCAACAGCTAAGAATGTACTATCAGTTGGAGTAAGTACTACGGGTAGTCTTGGTACCACTCCTGAAGGTTCAGTAGACTCCAATTCCAGAGTGGGTTTTACTCTAGACGGTAGAATCAAACCCGATGTTGTAGCACCTGGAGTAGAAATCTGCTCTGGACGCGCTGAGGAAGCCAAAACTCCAATCGGTTTTGCCTGTGGAACCGGTGTTCATGCTGATGGTGATTCCTTATACATGTCAGTTTCAGGTACCTCTCAATCAGCATCAGTTGCTGGTGGTCTTGCTGCATTAACTAGAGAGTTTATTCGTGAACAAGTAAATATTGTTTCACCATCAGCATCCTTGATTAAGGCGGCGATGATTAATGGAGCAGAGGATTTAGGGGCGCCAGACGTACCAAACCAAAACGAAGGATGGGGACAATTAAACCTTGAAAATACAGTTTTGCCCACTGAAGGCAGCACAATACTCTCAACATATTTTGATGACGGTAAAGTATTGCAACCCTCATTTGGCTTGGTTTACGAACTTGATATGGACCCCTCTCATGGTATTGATATCACTTTAGCATGGAATGACGATGCAGGAAGCGCTAATTCGCCCCAAACAGATGCTAAACTAGTAAACGATTTGGATTTGGTACTCATTGCACCAAACGGTGATACTTGGCTTGGTAATAATTTTGCATCTGGATTTTCCGTTACTGGAGGTACAGCTGATTCTCTCAATAATGTAGAAAGAATCAGCCTTGCTCCACAAATTGGTTCAACATCGGGCCAATGGCTGGTGCAAATCCTTCATCGTGGAGGTTCAAATCAAGACTTTAGTATTGTTATGACCGCTGATGCAAGCCTAATTTCTCGGCCTGATTTAGTGGCGTTTCCAGAATCAATTTATCTTTCGTCAGAAAGCCCTCTCCAAAATGATATATTTTCTTTGAGAGTTTCCTGGATGAATCAGGGTACAGCATCTGCTAGTGGTTTCCACTGGATACTGGAAGACGTGACTGAGGGTTCAATATTGATGGAGGGCGATTCTCAAGGTGTGTCATCTAGTCAAATCCAATCAGAGATAACCACTAGATCGTTCTCAACAACAGGTATACACACACTAAAATTAAGCCTTGATACCAACAATGTATTAGATGAAATGAATGACGAATCTTCTGGTGTTAATAATAACATAATTCAGATAGATATTGAGGTTACTGCACTTGGAGTGAGGGTAGTGCCTCTCAATGCTGATGGTTCTGTGCCTACATTAGAAGAAGATCGACAACAAGCAGCAATAAAGAATTTTGATGTTAGGAATGAAACTAGTATAAACATACCAATTACCATCATGAATGAGGGTACAGGGACCGAAGCAGTGACATTATCTTACACCAATGTTCAGGAACAACACCCTGTCTTTAATTATTTCATTTCCCCCGAGGATGCATGGACAAAGAGTGTATCTCAAACGAGTCCATACACTTTGGGCCCTCAAGGCGCTAATGATGACAGTATTGAATTGATTTTAACTTTTGAAAATCAATATGCTGATTTATCTGACCCCAATACCCCTAGATATGCTCGTGCAGGGACTTTCTACGTTGATGTCACGGTTGCATATCAATCACTCCCATTGGTATCCCATTCAATGCGATTAACTATTATTATCGACGAAGTTGATGATGTGAAAATAGTAGTTAGTGGTACTAACGGTTTATCTGCATTACCCGGTGAATCAGCGGCTTTTGCAATTTCAGCATTAAATGTGGGTAATTCACAAGCACAGTACTCAGTAGAGTGTTCTTCACAAAACCTTTGGCAAATTATGCTGGGTAATTCTAATTCTTCTTCGTTAGATTTCGAACCATTAGATATCGCTAATTATCTCTCAATGCCTGTTAGGATTTTTGTTCCTCCAGTTTCCAGTGGTTCTCCACCAGCGGATTTCCAAGATATTGTTGAGTGTTATGTTACTTCAACAACGGACCAAACTCTAAATTATACGCAATCAGTGACCATAACTGTTTTAGAATTTTCTGATTATAACACAAACCTTAGAGTAAATGGCAATGATGTTGGAACCAACCTAGAAGTAAGGGAAATTCTAATTGATAGTGGTGAGGAAATAACCCTAGATTATAGTGTGATTAATGAAGGTAATATTGAGATAGAGTTAGATGTGATTGTTCAGCCATCAAATCCAAGTTGGTATGTTGAATTAATTGTTAACGGCTTAAGTTACAGCAAAGAAGCAACTATCCAGGTTCCTGCAGGTCAATCAACAGTTGTCGAAGTAATCATAATATCACCAACCTCTTCCTTGGAGGGTGATTTTAATCTTTTCAACATAAAAGCAGAGGTTTCGAACTTTGATTATGTGATAAATTCAACTAAGTTAGTCATAATGGATAAACTGTCTATCGACTTACAATCTCCGGACTTGATTGAATGTTCAATTGGAGTAGACTACTCATTTACCGAGTTTAGTTTGACCAATGATGGAAACTCACTAGCAGAACTTGAATGGAGCTTTTCATTACCTCCAGACGGCTGGGTTGTTGGTTTTGCTAACCCCGTAACAAGTCTTGAACCAAGGCAATCGGCCAACATAAGTTTAGGGATAATTCCTCCAATAAACCAGCCTGTTGTCGAGAGTGCCTTCAAAATGACTGTGAGTGTTACTGCTCAAAATGGCGATAGGCAAGTAGTAAAAAGCGCATTACTAGATGTCTCGGTGATCGATTCAACGTTTGGTAATATGACTCTTGAGGGCGAGGTATTACAACCTCTGATAGGAGTTCCAAAAGGCGGCAGTCAATCATCAGATGTTACGCTAAGAAATGATGGCAATACTCCTATTTCAGGAGATTTAACCATTGTAATACTAGATGAAGATGGAAAGTTAGTGCCAGGATGGTCACCAAGAATAAGCCCAGAATCGATAACTATGCTAAATCCTGGTGAGTTGGAAACTATTGAAATATCGCTAAATCCTTCAGAAGATGTTTCTAGAGGGCCATTTCAAGTAGTGGTAAACCTTTCCAACTCGAACGGTCTAATCAGCACTATTTCATTACAAACATCTTCATCACCGGCCAATGGTAACTCCGGATTATTTAACATCGTTCCATGGTACGTATCTGTGGGCATTCTTCTTTCTTTGGCAATTGTTGTAGTTATTGTCTCACGAAGAGTGAAGTCATCTGGCTCAATTAATGATGATGAAACTGATTTAATTGCAGTAAATGCATACACAACCCCTGGGGATGTGGGTGGACGTCGTGACAAAGTATTGGATATTGGATTGGCATCAGATGATATGACTAGCGGTGAAGTCTCACAAGACGAAATAGCAGCAGCCCTTGCGCAATCAATAGGCTCTCAGTTTAGCCAGCCTGCTCCTCCTGCAATCCTACCCATTGGTATGCCTCCTACTGGCATGCCTCCAGTGAATCAGATACCACAAGGTATGCCGCCGATATTACCGCAAAAATCAATTCCTAATTTACCACCTCCTCCAATTACTCCGCTACAAGCCAATCAATCTACCATGGCACCACTTCCAGTAACGGGTTTGCCACCAGGTTGGACTATGGAACAGTGGAATGCATATGGCCACATGTGGCTAAAAAAGCATCAACCGTAAGTACTACATTGAAAATATATGAATCACACGCCCAACCATGAGCAGCATAGTTTTGTTTGGTCCGCCCGGCGCTGGAAAAGGTACACAAGCAGCAAGGATTACTCAAACTACAGGGCTACCTCAAGTTTCGACTGGTGACATGTTGCGAGCAGCGGTAAAGAACGGAACCAAAACTGGCATTGAGGCAAAGAAATACATGGACGCAGGGAAGTTAGTTCCCGACTCAATTATCATTGATTTGATTAAAGATAGAGTTCAAGATCCAGACGCTGTCAAAGGCCTAATGTTCGATGGTTTTCCACGTACAATACCTCAAGCAGAGGCGCTGTCAAACATCATTGAAGTGACACATGTAATCGCTATTAACGTACCAGATGAAAGAATTGTTGAGCGTATTTGTGGGAGATATTCGTGTGGTTCTTGCGGTATAGTCTACCATGATACTTTCAACCCAACTAAGCAAGATGGAGTCTGTGATGAGTGTGGCTCGACAGATATGAAAAGAAGAGCAGATGATAATGAAGATACAGTTCTACAAAGATTATCTGCCTACCATGAACAGACGTCACCACTGGCTGATTGGTATGATGGATTGGGTATCTTACGCAATGTCAATGGCGACAAAGCAATTGATGAAATCACCAAAGATATTCTAATCGCACTCAACTAGGTGTTGCAATGTCAAGAATGAACTCGTCAAGTAAAGCAAAACGTTATCGGCGTTCTACTGCTAACTTAAATCAAACTGAATTAGTAGAATTAATTAGCACAATTAACGACTTAGAATTCAAACAAACAGTAGCCAATAAGTTGGTCGACCTTAATCGTAAACATCGGTTAAAAATGCCTAAGTCGTTACAGGCTCAAATCTGTCATAAATGTTCAATAATAACTAATTCCAGTAATACTAGGGTTAGAGTGAAAAACGGAATGATTATCAAAACTTGCCTAGCATGCAATCACATTAGACGCTATGGGAAGGGTCCAAAATTTAACCGAGGTAATTGAATGAATAACATACCAAGCGACATTAAAAAATCAGCCCTTTCGAGGGATTTAAAACCAACTATCAGAATCGGTAAATCAGGTTTGACAGATAACTTAGTATCGGAAATAGTAACCCAATTAGCCAGCAAAGATTTGGTTAAAATAAAGGTGAACCGTGGTTTATTTGACAAAAATGACTTACAGCAATTGTGGGAGCATCTCGCAGCGTCGTCAAATTCGACAATCGTTACCGTTAGAGGAAATGTCGGAGTTTTGTGGAAGCGCTGACTAAAGTATCCACAACGCTCAAACATTGAATGATGTTCGCACGGCTTAGGGGATATACAATGTTCAATCTGGTAGATAAGAAAAGTCACTCAAGGAGAATCGCTTTTACTCTTTTGTTGGTTGTTGGATGTCTCTCAATAATGGGTCACACAAACGCTGCTGGTGGCGGTGATGACGTTCACCTTGAATTAACCATTAAAGATGGCTTGGAAAATTGGGCAATTTGGGTTGGCCTATCGATTTTAATCGTAGTTTACGTATTGATTATTTTCGAAACAGTGCATAGGACTCTGGCCGCAGCTCTAGGTGGATTGGCGGCGGTTGTTGCGCTAAATTTCTTTACCGATCAATCAGCGTTGAGTTTGAAAGCAGTTACTACGATGATTGATTGGGAAACAATCGGATTATTACTCGGTATGATGGTAATGGTTGGCGTGATATCGCACACCGGTGTATTCGAATGGTTTGCCGTTGAGGCTTACAAGAAAAGCGAAGGCTCCATTTGGTCATTAGTGGTTATTTTATGTGTTGTTACTGCAATACTTTCAGCCTTTTTGGACAATGTTACTACTATCCTTCTACTAACTCCGGTTACCATTCAGCTGGCAAAAGTACTGGATTTACAACCAGTACCGTTGCTGATTGCAGAGGTATTATTTTCTAACATTGGCGGTGCTGCAACTATGATTGGCGATCCGCCAAATATTATGATTGGTTCAGGACTCTCTCCAAGTGCCATTGAAGGTGCCAAAACAATCGATGGAGGCAGCTATCCCCAAGAGATGATTGACGGGGGAGTTTCTTTCAATGACTTCATTATCGAAATGGCTCCTGGTATACTGATGACTGTTGTTCCAGCATTTATGTTGCTCAAGTGGATGTACCGTGACGAATTCTCCGGAAAGCGTATCAGAGATGTAGCTGAATTAGAATCTAAATATGGGATCAAAGATGCTAAGATGTTAGCCACTAGTGGAATAATACTCGGCTTGGTAATCCTCGGATTTTTCCTTCATCCAGTTACTCATATGCCCGTTTCTTGGATTGCTCTTGGCGGTGCTGTGTTTATGTTGCTGGCAACTAATCGACACGATTTAGAAGAACCTCTTGAAGAGGTTGAATGGACAACATTACTGTTCTTCGCAGGATTATTCGTTCTAGTACACTCACTCCAATATATGGGAGTAATCAACTGGATTGGAGAATATGTCGAACAAGCAATTGTTTGGTTCCCACAAGGTGATGATGGAATCATTCGTCTTACAGCCGCAATGCTAATTCTGCTATGGGTTTCTGCCATTGCCTCAGCATTCATCGATAATATTCCTTATACCGCAACAATGATTCCTATTGTTCTGCAAATTTCCTATGGAGCAAATGTGGAATTAGGTCCGCTAATATGGGCCTTAGCATTTGGTGCTTGTTTAGGTGGTAATGGAACTCTAATAGGTGCCTCAGCCAACGTAGTTATGGCAGGCATGTCTGAAGAAGCAGGCTACCCTGTATCCTTTAACGAATTCTTTAGGGCAGGGTTCCCAATGATGCTGCTGACCACAGCAATTATTTCTTTGTACATGGTTCTTGTTTACGCTGTGGGCGGCGGTGGTATGCTGTGGAAATTAGTACTAGTTGGTATCTCGCTAATCGGTATTATTTACCAAGTCTATCGTGGTAAATCAAAGGGTAAAAGTTTCGCAGACTCATTAGTGGATAATGATTATGATGAACTAAAAGATTTTGCCGGCAAGAAAATTCAGCAGGTTAAGTCTGCAGTCTCCGGCGCATCCGAGGCAGAATAGACCTTTTATTCATCTTCTAAGCGCTTAGTTGAAAGCCCAAGCCTGTTTGGTATGGGCGGGGCTAAGTTATGTTAGAGTGCACCATATGTGGTTTACTTTCGCTAAATGCAGTATCATGTCCTGCTTGTGGTAGTCAAAACTTAGTTGACTTGACGGCCAACGATGACGCAGAAGAACCATTGCCCACAGAGATTCCTGGCCTAGATGACGCAGCCGATTCATGGCATGATTTAGAAGGTTCGAACCGTACTGAAGATGCCGATAATATAGCTCTTGAGCCGACAAGTAATTCCAGCGATTTACCATTTGGTTTCCAGGGTGAATCTAATATTACAGAATCTAGATTGCCATTCGGTATTGGCAGTCACGCAGAGGGTATTCCGTTTGATCAGAGCGAAAGTGACCAAGAATTGATTGATTCTATTGAACATCAAGATGAGTTAAATGATACTCCGCAGGTTTCGCCATTTAATATGACAGGCCAAGAACCAATTCCTGAAGTCATTGTTGCTCGACCAGATACATTTAGAATTACCCCGATAACCGAGGAGGTCACAAAAGACCCCGAACATCCATCACCAGCGATAATTTTGCCAGATATTGCTGAAACACCAGTAGCAGAAGAATTGATTGAAATACCCGATGAATGGAAAATCTATGCTGCTGAGACTAATTTAGAAGAAATATATGCTGAATCTTCGAAGATCATTGAAGTAGTGCACCAGCCTGAGGAAGATGTCTTAGTTTATCAACATGAAAATATTCCAGGCTATCCAACAAATGATGCTAACTCACAATTAACCGGAGAGTCAATGTCACTAGGACTTCATTCAGCTCGTGCAATGGATGTAAATCTCTCTAACAATCCCGAGTGTCGCGAAGATTTAGATGCGGGATATTTTGCTATTGCTCAAGGTTCTTGGTCAGATGCTGCGATTAAATTCCAACGTATTGCATCTAGGATGCCAGGAGATTCTGCAGTTTACAACAATTACGGTTTGGCACTCTTGCAGCGTGCTGTAGAAATGGCAAAAGATTCTGATCAGTCCACACAGATGCTAGCTAATTCACAATTTGAATCCGCAATCCTGGCCTTGCGTGAGGCTGCTAAAAGTAATCCTGACGAGTCGTTAATCTTGCTAAATCTAGCCCATGCATTATTGGTTAGCGGCCGTTCAGAAAAAGCGCTGAAAATCATCGAAGTCCACAATGCCAAGAACATAAACTCAGTGGAGGGCGCTAATTTACATGCGGCGGCTTTAGTCAGTTTGGGGCAGAGTGTCAATGCCAAGGTGATACTCGCTCAGTACCGTGGCGACACCATTGTTGATGAGAATCTAGCCCGTTTACTGTGATTTTGGCGTTAGGAAGGGTATTTTACTATCGCATTCTAAACAGTGTACCAAACTATTTTTTACTATCGAAAATGGTTCGAACAAACCGATTTATTCATATACAGGAGGTAGGTCGGTTGCTTGCTTAGCACCTTGGCATGCCTATGTCAGGGGAAGGGCTGAGGGGGACCATCCTTGAGGAGTTGGTCTTCTGAGGAAGCCGAATTGGCATGAATTAGATACCGAAGGGTTACTCGCATGGTGTGGAATACATACATGTGATGCTACAACCCAACTGGGGGATCGCTCGGCTCGAGTGCCGAAGAAGGTCGTGACAAGCTGCGATAAGCTGCGGGGAGGTGCATGAATACCATGGATCCGCAGATTGCCGAATGGGACTTCCCAAATAATCGCTTTGCGATGGGGAACCCTCCGAATTGAAGCATCTTAGTAGGAGGAGGAAATGAAATCAACAGAGATTCCGTAAGTAGTGGCGAATGAACACGGAATAGGACAAGCCGAATCCCGAAACGAAAGTGAG
>QXXX01000083.1 GCA_009887195.1 Candidatus Poseidoniales archaeon
AGAATATCTTCAGGAACAATTTGCCCAACGCCAAGTTTACCGGATTTATCATGCCATGGTAGAAGGTCAACCGCTTGAAAAGTCTGGCACGGTAGAACATTACCTCATGGAAGACAAACACCTCAATATTAGGCTAGTTAACTCTAAACACAAAGATGCAAAACTTGCCATAACACATTGGGAAGTAGTCCAACAAAACGAGGAAGCATCGCTAATTAGAGTAATGATTGAAACCGGTCGCCGACATCAAATTAGAATGGCTATGAAAGAACTTGGCTGCCCGATAATTGGTGATAAATTACATGAGGCAGAATCCAATCCTTTTGGCCGTATATGTTTACATGCAACATCACTAGAATTCCTTCATCCTACAACTGATGAGCCGGTTAGATTTGAATCACAACCACCATTTGCCAAAATATGAGGAAAACCATCAATTCAAATAGAGGACTTCTTGAACTCTCGACATCCAATCGCGGTTATGGTGTTATTATGAGTGATAATCAAGATTGGATTACCGTTCGAGGAGCAAGAACTCATAATCTAAAAAATGTTGATGTTAAGTTACCAAGAGGTAAGTTTGTTGTGGTTTCCGGCGTATCTGGCTCGGGTAAGTCTAGTCTTGCCTTCGATACACTGTATGCAGAGGGCCAAAGAAGATATGTTGAGAGTTTGTCATCATATGCCAGACAATTTATCGGGCAAATGAAAAAAGCCGATTGTGATGGTATAGAGGGGCTATCACCAGCAATATCCATCGATCAAAAACAAGGTAGCCATAACCCTAGGTCAACGGTTGCCACAGTAACTGAAATTCAAGATTATCTAAGGCTGCTGTGGGCAAGAATCGGCAAACCACACTGCCCAACATGTGGCCGGGAAGTCGCTAGAAGAACTGTTCAAGAAATAGTTGATGACATATTTTGGAACCTTGAAGAACACACAATTTCCGTTTGGTCTCCAGTAATTCGCGCTAGAAAAGGCACTCATCAAGATTTATTTAGACAATTAGTTGAACAAGGTTTCCTAAATGGCAGGGTCAACGGCCATGATGCAGAATTTGAAACACCACCGGTATTAGACAAAAACTTCCGCCATGATATCGATGTTAGAATTGACCGTTTTGTTTGCCGAAGAAAGTCCCACCAACGATTAACAGAAGCGGTAGAATCAGCAATCCGCTTAGGTGGAGGCACCATTGCTATTGAAAGTTTGAAGGGGCCTTCAGAAGATCTAGAATTACCGAAAGGCAGCAGGTCTAGGATTAATCAAGTTGGAGAAACAATTGCTTGGTCCGAGGATTTTGCTTGTCCAGATCACGGAGCCTTCATGCCAGAACTATCTCCTCGGGTATTTTCATTCAATTCTCCACTAGGGGCGTGCAGTAGTTGTCAAGGTCTAGGTGTTCAAAGACAATTTAATACCGAACTAATAATAGATTATGAGATGTCGATAAGTAATGGCTGTGTTAGACCTTGGAAACGTTCGATGTCCCCATCCTGGTATCGTCGTTTACTCGAGCAAGTAGCCGATTATTACAGCATCCCATCTCATGTTCCATTCAAATTATTATCGGATGATGAGCAAGATATTTTGTTACATGGGTCGGGCTCAACGGTAATTAATTTCCACTTTGAGTCAGATAATGGCTCAGTATACAAGATGAACCGACCATGGGAAGGAATAATTCCTAGATTAGAGAAAACTTACACTGAAACTTCTTCTGACAGAACTAGAAATCGTTTGATTAGCTGTATGACTGATCTTCCATGCTCAGAATGTAATGGTGAGAAACTCAACGCAGCTGCACGTTATGTCACAGTAGGCGGCATACGCCTCCCTGAAGTTTCATCATGTTCTATTCATGAAAGTTTAGAATTAGTAAGAGCTTGGCGCCCTGAGCATGAAAGTGGGCCCCCTGAATCATATGCAGACCAATTAGAAATATTGGACGAGAAGAGTTTATT
This sequence comes from Candidatus Poseidoniales archaeon, assembly GCA_009887195.1. GTDB lineage: Archaea > Thermoplasmatota > Poseidoniia > Poseidoniales > Poseidoniaceae > MGIIa-L1. Next base: position 1,968 of record QXXX01000083.1, read on the forward strand.
TATCGGTAATGAGATAATGAAGGAAGTTGAAAATAGACTCGATTTCCTCAATAGCGTAGGACTAGATTATCTAACCTTAGACCGGAAGGCCAACACATTATCTGGTGGGGAGAGCCAAAGAATACGGCTAGCTACACAAATTGGTAGTCGATTGACTGGCGTGATGTATGTGCTAGACGAACCATCAATCGGACTTCACCAAAGGGATAATTCAAGACTTCTTGAAACATTAAGAGAATTAAGCGATTTGGGTAATACATTGATTGTTGTCGAACACGATGAGGATACCCTCCGGCAAGCAGATTGGCTTTGTGACCTTGGTCCCGGTGCTGGCCTAGAAGGTGGTATGATAGTTGCTAATGGCCCTCCCGAAGAAGTTATGAAAAACCCCGAATCGATTACCGGCGCATATCTTAGCGGGAAAAAAACCATACCAGTTCCCGAGAAGCGGAAAAAACCAACCAAACGCAAAATCAAAGTTAAGGGTGCTAAGCACAATAATTTACAATCTATCAATGCAACATTCCCCTTAGGTTGTATGACTGCAGTTACTGGAGTTTCAGGCTCGGGCAAATCATCACTCGTGTCAGGTATCTTGGCTCCAGCATTACAAAGGGCCTTACACAGGGCAGATACAACTCCAGGTAAACACTCAACAATTGAAGGAATTGAAGATATTGACAAGACGATAATAATAGATCAGTCACCCATTGGCCGAACTCCTCGTTCAAACCCAGCAACTTATACGAAAGTATTTGATGAAATTAGAAAATTATTTTCACAAACTCCCCTTTCAAAAGAGCGCGGTTATACTCCAGGAACATTCAGTTTCAACGTAAAAGGCGGTAGATGTGAGGCTTGTAGTGGAGCCGGGTCAATCAAGTTAGAAATGAATTTCTTACCAGATGTATGGATTACTTGCGATATTTGTGAAGGTAAAAGATACACTAGAGAATGCTTAGAAGTGACTTGGAAAGGCAAAACCATCCATGATATTCTTGAGATGCCAATCGGTGAAGCGGTGAAATTCTTTGAAAACCATCGAAAGATATTCCGTACCCTAGATACATTGCGGGCCGTAGGATTGTCATACGTTAGGCTTGGCCAACCAGCAACCACTCTTTCTGGTGGTGAGGCCCAACGAGTAAAGCTGGCTAGTGAACTGCGCCGGCCGCCCAATAAACACACAGTCTACATTTTGGATGAACCGACTACTGGATTGGCACTTTCAGACGTTCAAATGTTGATTGATGTACTCTTAGAACTACGTGGAAAAGGCCATACTGTGATCGTTATTGAACATCACTTAGATGTAGTAAAATCGAGTGACTGGGTCATAGATTTAGGTCCTGAAGGAGGCGACCGCGGAGGCCGAGTAGTTGCCTATGGAACGCCTGAGAAAGTTGCCGAGCACCCGGAGAGTTTTACCGGACAATATCTCAAAGAGATGCTTTGACAATCTTCCGTATTGTTCAAAGAGCGTATCGACCGCCATACTGTTAACCCCGAAGGCGAAGACGATGCATGTTACCCGCGTAGAAGCAACCCCGAAATCAGGTCCAGGATTACGTGATGTTCGCGGAGATGTAGTTAGAAGGCAGTTATCTGCAGACCATAATTTAAATTTCACTGCAGTCAAAACCATTGTAGGATTTCTTATTAATTCTGATGTACCCCACGCCGAAATCACTACAAGGGCTGACGATTTGTTTGCCGATCCAATCATTGAACACTCAATCACCAACCAATCTTTTTTGGGTAATAAGGAAATATTCTCAGAAACCCCAGATGCGGTGGTTTCTGTTGGATTTAAACCAGGAGTTACCGATAATCCAGGCAAAGCAGCTTTAGACGGATTTAGAACTATATTCCCAAAAGCCTCGCTAGATTCTGACATCTCCACCTACATCACCTACATCTTCTATGGAATGCCCCAAGGCACCTCAACAGAATGGTTATCTTCAACACTATACAATAATTTGATACAAAGGAGTTTTGTTACCGACGGCGAAATGTGTAAATCGAGTGATTGGTTGATGATAGACTATCCTGAAAAACCACCACAGGAATTCAAAACACCCGCACACGTCAATCTCGAAATATCCAATGAACAGTTAATTGATATTTCAGAAACAGGACTTCTCGCATTGAATCTCACTGAAATGCAAGCCATACAACAACACTATCGCAACCCCGAAATTCGTCAGTTGCGCCAAGCAGCTGGTATTGTTGAAGACAAACCAACAGACGTTGAACTAGAGTGCCTTGCACAAACATGGAGTGAGCATTGTAAACACAAAATCTTCGCTTCCAAAATACATCACACAGATTTAGAAACCGGAGAGCAGTCGGTAATCGATTCTATTTTCAAAACTCACATCATGAACCCAACTCACGATATGCAAAACGATGTCGATTGGCTACTATCAGTATTTCATGATAATTCAGGAGTGATAGCTTGGGATGATGAGTGGAGCGTTTGCATGAAAGCAGAGACCCATAATTCCCCTTCAGCATTAGACCCATATGGTGGCGCAATGACTGGAATAGTTGGCGTTAACCGGGATATTTTAGGCACAGGCTTGGGGGCTAGACCAATAGCCAATACCGATGTATTTTGTTTTGGGCCGCCAGATTGGCAAGGAGAAATCCCAGACAACCTTTTCCATCCTTCAAGAGTGCTTAGAGGAGTACATGCAGGGGTCAGGGTTGGCGGCAATGAATCAGGTATTCCAACCATCAACGGAGCAATAGTATTTGATGAGCGGTACTTAGGTAAACCACTAGTTTATTGTGGCACAGTCGGCCTAATGCCAAGGAAATTGCCAGATGGAAGAGAGTCCCATATCAAAACACCATCAGCAGGTGATGTAGTATTCATGGTTGGCGGTAGGGTAGGATATGATGGAATTCATGGAGCGACCTTCTCTTCACTAGAACTAACTGAAGAATCTCCATCTAGCGCAGTACAAATTGGTGACCCAATAACCCAAAAGAAAATGATTGACATGATCTTAGAAGCACGAGATTTAGGCTTGATCAGTTGCATCACCGATAACGGCGCAGGAGGCTTATCCTCATCGATTGGAGAAATGGCTGAATATACTAATGGGTGCAAAATTGATTTAGCCAAAGTCCCACTTAAACAACCCGGGCTTTCGCCTTGGGAAATATTGGTTTCAGAAAGCCAAGAACGCATGACGGTGTCGGTAAAGCCGGAAGATGTTGAAGCCTTTGAAAATTTAGCTTCATTACACGAAGTCGAGGCCACTGCTGTTGCGGAATTCACTTCAACAGGCATCTTCCACGTTCAATATGATGAGTCAACTGTGGCTTATTTACCAATAGAATTCCTTCATGACGGAGTGCCTCAATTAGAGTTAGAATCTGAATGGAAAATCCCTAAACATGAAGCATTCGATCCACCTCAAACAGCAGATCACAACTCAATCCTAACCGATCTATTAGCTAGGCCAAATATAGCTAGTAAGGAAACGTGGGTTAGGCAGTACGATCACGAAGTCATCGCACAAACAGCAGTCAAACCATTTGTTGGAGTTAATCGAGACGGCCCTGCTGACGCCGGAGTAATCGCACCAATTCACGGCAACCCTCGGGGCTTAGTGGTCTCTTGCGGGATTGCTCCTAGGTACTCTGATATTGATGCTGGAGCAATGGCAGCAGCAGCAATAGATGAGGCGGTAAGAAACGCAGTATGTGTCGGTGTAGATGTTGACAAGATTGCCGGTTTAGACAACTTTTGTTGGCCCGATCCAATAGAATCGGAAAAGACCCCAGATGGTAAATTCAAGTTAGCGCAACTGGTTCGAGCAAATAGAGAGTTAGAGAGGATATGCCGAGCTTATCGCTTACCTTGTGTTAGTGGCAAAGATTCTATGAAGAATGACTATGGTAAAGGCCCAGATAAAATTTCAATTCCACCAACCCTACTCTTTTCATTATTTGGCGACCACCCAGATGTAAGAAATTCAGCGACTAGTGATCTAAAAAACCCAGGAGATAAACTGTATCTGGTTGGCGAATCACTCGAGGAATTAGGGGCTTCAGAATTAGCATTTATGATGACAGAAAGCGGCCATGCAGCAGGAATTGGCGGTAATGTACCACTTCTAACAGATCCAAACCGATTATTCTCTTCATATCGAGCGCTAAGTAAAGCAATAAATTCCGGAGTGGTAAAGACCGCCCACGATTGTTCTGAAGGTGGGCTTGGTGTAGCTATTGCCGAGATGTGTATTGGCGGCAGAATTGGCGCCAAGATAGATCTTGATGGCACAGGAAATACCTCTACCTGGGCTCGTTTGTGGGGCGAATCATTAGGGAGAATAATAATCGCCGTTTCACCGCAAAACGATGCCAAATTCCTCGAACACATGGCTGGCCATACCACTACATTACTAGGTGAGGTAGAAGCGACAAGCCAACTAAGTATTGTTGACGGATTTGATGAACTGATTTCTATTGAAGTAAACGAATTGGTTACTTCTTGGCAAGGAACTCTAGATTTAACTGGAGGCGTTGCTTGATGTATATTCCGAAAGTTGCCGTATTATTTGGCTTTGGAATAAATTGTGACCATGAAACCGCAGCAGTATTCGAAATGGTTGGCGGTAAGTCGACTAGAGTACATCTTAACACTTTCATTTCAGGTGAAGATGAATTATCAAATTATGATATATTGGCTGTCCCGGGAGGATTTTCATTTGGCGATCACTTGGGAAGTGGCAGACTCATGGGCAATAGGATGCGATTTTCACTGCGCGACGAATTACTCAATTTCATTAAATCCGGTAAGCCAATAATTGGGATTTGTAATGGCTTTCAGGTCTTAGTAAAAACCGGATTACTACCTGGTCCCGACAACAATGAGCCAGATTTTATCCAACGTGCTAGTCTAACTCTCAATGACTCAGGAAGGTATGAAGATCGGTGGGTTACTCTTGATTTTAACAAAGATAGTAATTGTATTTGGACTAAAGGGCTCGCTAGAATCGATTGCCCGGTAAGACATGGTGAAGGAAAGTATGTCATGCCCGATGCTGAAAGTTTAGCAAACCTAGCAAATAATAATCAAATCACTGTAAGATATGCAGATCCAAAAACCCCGCAATCAGATAGCCATAATGACGAGGTCTTACCATTCCCCCTATCGCCAAATGGTAGTATGATGAATATCGCTGGGATTAGCGATAAGACCGGGCTTGTATTCGGCCTTATGCCACATCCAGAGGCAATTTATGCGCAATGGCTCCACCCCGATTTTTCTAGAGGCGGCGCGCCAACCTCAACAACAGATATCGAGTGGGAAGGTCAAGGGCTGCAGATTTTTAGGAACGCAGTTGAATACATTCAATCAACTCGCTGATTAAAATGGCTCTCAACACAAGATTTAGGGAAATAGATTCCTTGCGAGGGTTGGCTGTATTATTGATGGTAATGGTTCATGCCGCAGCCACTTGGAATCCATCTAATACCTCGCAGACCTCACTTCTAGCATACCTAGTCGCAGGACTTGGTGGGCTTGCAGCACCATTATTTGTTACAATTTTTGGTTGGGGTATGTACAAATCAAAAAGTCCTAGAAAATCGATTTTAACCAAAGCAGCAGTACTATTAATCCTTCAATATGTTGTAAATCTATGTTCACCACACCTCTACGAACCATATTCCCCTGGAATTTTATCACTATTTGCTATGCTATTAATTGCTAAACCAGCAATTATGAAATCCATCGAATCAATCAATAACATGCTAGTTTTCAATGGTTTGGTAATTGGAATGTTCATAATAAATAGCTCCTTTATTGAGTTTCAAGGAAGTAGTAACTGGGATTCTAGGATTGTAGTCAATAATTTTCTACACCTAATTAATTTGATCTTATTTACTGGAACATATCCAGTGTTTCCCTGGATTACATTTTGCGTAGTTGGTGCATTTCTTGGAAGATTTGTTATGGAGGGTGGTAAAACACTTCCAAGAAATAACACCACAATAAGCATAATTGTTGTAGGAATTTCCTATTGTCTTGTAACGCTATATTTGGCCATACGAAATTCTGAAGTTTGGGCTCATCCTTCAACAGGAGATTATCTAAACTTCTTTCCAGCTAATTTTGGCTTTATGATCGCAGCTATTACGGGTGTGCTCATTCTCTGGTTGATTGTACAGGAATTGAACATATTATTGTTTGAACAAGCCGGCAAGGTTTCCCTAACCGTCTATGTTGTACATTTTATTCCTCTAACTTACTTATCTAACTTAGAGGATGAAAGAAATTGGACTATAATGGAAGCGAGCCAGGCAGTGGTATTATTCACCACCACCTGGCTCATCTTCGCATATTTTTGCAATAGGTATCAATGGCTAACCATTGAGTACCTTATTGGCAAACTTACTGCTAGGTAATCACTCAGATGCTGCAAGAGCCTCAGTGGCTTTCTTAGCACCCATCCATGCAACAATACCGAAACCGATCTTGTTGATGATGTCAGCGACGTTGTAAGCAACAGCCATGATTTCAGCTCCGTTGTCCATCTCAATCAGATCGACTTCAGGGCTGAATAGGTAACCAAGTGGGTAGATTACCCAGCCGACTACGATAAACCAGCGGAGAGCGTTTGCACTCCACATTAGTTCAGAAGAAATTTTGCTGTTGTCGACTCCAAGTCCAGAGGACCATGGGGTACCAGTAGCGACTATGATCATAGCCCATCCCATACCACCAAGAAGTAGCGCAACGATTCCATTCATCAAACCAGCTTCACCAGCATATCCGAATCCAATCATAATTAGCGCACCTAGGAAACAGATTCCAGTGAATCCAAGTCCAGCAAACTTTGCGTCAGTAATTGCTTCCTTTCCAACTAGGGAAGGGAATTTTAGTGCCATTAGCGGCACTGTGATGATCCAGTCCATATATCGGTATTCTACTGAAACTTCACCAAAGTCAGCGTATACTCCACGCATGTAGTAGTAGTGGAACGCAGCAATACCTACAATCAATGCAGAGATTGTCATTGTTGTTCGGTACTGAGGTGCTACATTTCCTCTCTCACTCATGAAGAAGACGAAGGCAGCGCCCATTGCGATGTATCCAACGAAGAATAGGAAGAAAGTCAAGGTTTCCAATCCATCATCGGTACCATCTGACAAAAAGGCAGGTAGTCCGTCATCACCCATAGTGACATCAGCAGCACTTACTGTTGATGCCATGGCTAGGGCAAAAGTGGCAATCAAAAGCAGGCTAGTTGTTTTCGAGAATTTATCTGTAATCATGTTTCTCAAGCAGCGTTCCTTTTCTTTTTACATATAAAGGAGTGTTAAAATTCAACAAACATTTGCGTGATTTCACGACCTTTGGCCAGTTTGCAAAGCCCCCAAATCAACTATATATTCCTTGATTTTATTATGTTAACAACACTAGTTGATAGGAATTAAACTAGAATGAAAAATTCTAAAAGTAATCATCGAACAACCAGTACTGTAGAATATGTCTAAATCGGAAAAACCAAAATATAAGAAATTCAAGTTTAAACGTATACTAATTTCTGATTTGACTGGTGAGGAGCATGAGGCATCTCTCCTTTTTCCTCTTCTTGTCCTACTTTTTAGCGCACCGATGTTGTTGTACGGTATTTTTTTAATTGTAAACCCACAAAAAGGTCTTGAAGACATAAGAACAATTTCATTATGTGGAGGTTTATTTTGTAATTTATTTGCCGGAATGATGCTATATTCGTTTAGAACTGGAATTTACTATCATCCCAGGAGACGAGGTGGGTCTAGAGATGGAAGAAATGATGATAGTCATGATTATCTAAACTAAATTTTCTGGCGTAATAATTTCGATACTGTTATCACAATTAATTTTTATTACTCTCAGATTCGAGGTTCAGTGCCCTAATTGTCACCTTTGGCCAGTTTGCACAGCCCAAAGATTGCGGTAAATCCCGCCCATTGCTATCAACTCATCATGGTTTCCACTTTCAGCAATTTGACCATTATCCATCACTAGTATGGTATCAGCATTACGAATGGTTGATAATCGATGGGCAATAATTACTGTTGTTCTATCCTTTGATACTAATTCAATCGATCTCTGCAGCGCTGCCTCGGTTTCATTATCAACCGCTGAAGTGGCTTCATCCAATATCAATAAAGGAGCATCTTTCAACACCGCTCTGGCAATTGCCAGCCGTTGCCGCTGCCCACCAGATAATCGGTAGCCACCTTCTCCGACCATCGTATTCCACTTGTTAGGTAGAGAATTAACAAATTCACTTACTTCAGCAGCATCAGCCGCGCTAAATACTTGCTTATCAGTTGCCGTTGCATCACCATATCTTATATTTTCAAGTATAGAGGTTGGAAATAATGTAATATGCTGCTCAACTAGGGCAATTGAGGATCTCAAATGCGCCAAAGACCACTCATCTATCGGTGCTCCACCCCATACAATACTGCCACCATTTGGTTGGGCAAAACGAAGCAATAGCCTTGTTAGAGTAGTCTTGCCTGCACCAGTAGAGCCGACAATACCAGTTGTTTTACCCGCCATTATTTCTAATGATAATTTAGTGAATGTATTATCCCGGTTAGTGTAGGCAAAATCGATGTTTTGAAACTCAATATCACTCTTTACAATTGCTTCTTTTTTCGGTTCAAAATCACCTTGAGAAATTTCTATTTCCGAGGTTAAGACATCCAAAACCCTAGTAGAAGAGGCCATTGCTCGTTGATATAAGTCAAAAGTCTCTCCCAGTCTAGTTAGTGGCCAAAGTAGTCTCTGAGTCATAAATACCAGTACAGAATATGCGCCAACAGCAAGAACTCCTTCTAGAGTGTACCATCCACCAAGCAGCAGTGTAGCGGTGAAACCACAAAGAATAGCCATGCGAATTAGTGGAGTAAATGCTGCAGACAACCGTATTGCCTTCTTATTGGCCTGCCGATATGCTTCACTTAGAGCCCCAACTCTGGCAACTTCAATGTCCTCAGAAGTGAATGATTGAATCGTCGACATACCAGACAAATCATTTTCCAACAAAGCATTCATTTTACCGGCGGCATCTCTAACTTCTGCATATTTAGGCTCAAGACTACGTTGATACTTGAATGACCCCCAAACAATTAACGGGATTGGTAAAATTGCTAACATAGCAACTTCCCATGAGATAAATAAAAACACAGCACCTACTACTATCACAGTTGTAGAGACCTGAAGAAGATCATTTGCTCCTTTGTCTAAAAACCGTTCTAATTGGTTGATATCATCGTTCAAGATGGCTAAAATATCTCCTTTCTGTCGCTCATCAAACCATCCCATGCCTTGTTTTTGAACATGATTGAAAGTGTCCAGCCGCAATTCGTGCTGCACAGTTTGCGCTAAATTTCGCCACAACACCCCATAAAAATATTCGAATAAAGATTCAAGACCCCAAATGACAAAGGTCAGTACAGAAAGCAGGATTAACTGATTCCAGGGGTCTTTAAAGCCCATTCCCGCAAGAAAAGAATCTTCTTGTAAAACAACGACATCAACAGCCAAACCAATTAGCAACGGCGGCGCTAAATCCCATATTTTATTGGTAATAGAACACAATGACGCTAAGCGAATGGTTTTTTTGTGGCCTTGCATATGGGAAAGCAGACGTCTGAATGGACCTACTTCCGCCATGACCCTGCCAAACGGTTTTCATTGATAACACCGTGATTCTATCCGTAGAGGAAATATTCTCCGCAACTAATATGCGGTGGATGTCAAAGCAAGGTTTGAGTGCAATGAGACGTGATGAAGAGTCAATCCTTTCTTATGTTACTAAGAAGGTCGGTAAAACTCGACATGTTACCCTAATTGACCCAGACAAGCAAACACCAGAAACAGCTGCAGAAAGAGCATGTATTGCGGTTGAAGCGGGCTCTGAAATGATCTTTGTTGGCGGCTCTACAGATACTCCGGACGAGATTGTTCATGCAACATGTTTAGCAATCCAAGAAGGACTTGAGTTGCGGGCCTTTGCTGCAAGTCAATCTCCTGAAGTCGACGAAGAGATGTGGAAAGTACCTGTTGTACTATTTCCCGGTGGCTCCCATGCTCTCTCTCCAGCGGCCGATGCAATAACATTCATGATGCTGATGAATTCAAAAATCCGCCGATTTTTAGTTGGTGAACAACTACGTGGGGCGCCATACATTGACAAATTTGGCGTGGATGCCCTTCCTACAGGATATGTAGTTTGCCACCCAGGGGGAAAAGTTGGTGAAGTGGGTGAGGCAGAATTAGTGATGCCCGATGACACCTCACTTGTCAAGGCATATTCACTAACTGCTGCTATGTACGGCTTCAAACTCCTATATCTCGAAGCAGGCAGTGGTGCAGAAAATCAAGTTAGCCCGGGACTGATAAAATCGGCAAAAACAACAGAGGGATTAACTCTGATAGTGGGCGGTGGAATCAGAACCCCCCAACAAGCACAAATAGCCGCCGAAGCAGGTGCCGATTGGATTGTTACGGGGACTCTCACAGAAGATGCGACAGACCTTGCGGATTTACGAGAAAAAATTAATGCAATTACCAATATTCTAACTTTAGTTAACTGGGAGTCAGATTAATCAGCAGTATTGAGATTAATTTATGTTCTAAGTTTATGCCCGGCAAATATGCCTAGATTAACAGTTGGCGATAATGCGCCAAATCTCAGCCTGCCAGCAATAGACGGAACAACATTCAAGATGTCAGATATGAAAGGTAAGCGCGTAATTCTTACCTTTTTCAGATTCTCTTCTTGCCCTTTCTGCAATATCCGCATTAATAGAATAGTTAAGCGCTGGAATGAGTTTGCTGATGACACAGTAATGGTTGGCGTATTCAACGCTAAGGCAGGCGAGTTAACCAAACGCATGAAAAAACATAATGCACCATTTACCATTGTCGCAGATGAATCTTACGAACATTTTGAGAAGAATTCAGTAGTAAAATCCTTTGGAAAATTCTTATGGGGCGCACTGCGTTCACCATTAACGTTCATGCAGGCAACATTGAAAGGTTACTTTCCGCTGACTTTATCGATTGCTAAACTCTCTATTATCCCAGTAGATCTTCTCATTGATGCGGACGGTAAAGTGGCAAAAGCGCATTATTGTAAAGATACGGCAGACCATCTCTCAATTGATGAATTAATTGCCTTCTCTAAAGGCCAATAACTTACCTATTATACCCAAATAATCTAATCTTCATCATCGAAGATTACCGGATCGCCACTACCACCCGGTGCAGCAGGCCTATCGGTATCGACATCCATTCCAGGCTCAATAACCGTTTCTTCAACATCTAGCTTGACTCTACCACCTTCTGCTAAGTTGGCCATATCATCGACACTAGGGGTGGAAATTTTTCTTTCAACATTTGGGGAGTTAGCATATACTTCCCGCTTCATTTCACGTTCATCATGTCCTCTAACTAGTGATAGCGAGTCTGCAAATACTCTTCCAACCACTTCCCGGGTTCTCTCACCACGGCGCACTGAATCTAACTCATTTGCCATGGTTTCTCTCATACCCTCTAGTTCTCTTAACTCTGCAGTTCTATCTTGCAGAGCAGCCTCTAGATCGCTCATAGTCAATGATATTTGTTGGATTCTCTCATCGCGCTCGAATACGTCACTGTGCAATCTTCGCTCTCTTCGCCTTAGCGATTCATACTCACGGTTCCTTTCAAGCAATCGGCGTTTTAATTCTTCAATTTGCTCTACTAGATAATCGTGTTCAGCTGATACTGAACGAGGACCTTGCATGACTCGTTCTAATTGTTCTTCAAGTTCGGTTAATCGGCCATCTCTTGCGTCAAGTAAACCTCTCAAACGATCAGCAATATCACGCAACCTTTGGCGCTCTTCTTCTAATGCCTTATTGGCTGATTGTTCAACTTCATATTGCTTGGTCATCTGGTCAACTTGTGCTTTCAAACTTCGAACCTCGTCAGCGGTAACAGAAGTAAGCCCAGCGTCGGCAGCTCTTTCCAATGCATCAACCATTTGAGAAATACGCCCCTCCATCTCACCAATCACTTCATCTTGCTCAGTAGTTAGCACTTTCAATTTCTCAACTTCATCTTCCAGCCTAGCACGTTCTTCTGTTGATAATGATGATTGCTGGGCAGCTAAATCTTGCCTAGCGTCAGAAAGTAATCTTTCAAGATGGACCATTTGGCTTCTACGTTCTTCAAGTTCGCTCTCCAAATCGTTCATTCTAGCAACTTCAGGAGCAACCATATCTTCTCGTTCGGCTAAATCAAGTTCCATGACTCGTAAACGTTGTTTGACAGACACCATTTCTTCGTTTCTTTTAGCCAACTCATCCCAAGCGATTAACACCTCTTCAACGAGTTGCTCAACCGGATATCCTTGTAACATTCCTTCGAGTGCCGCACGCTCTTCTGACGAAGTATCACCGACACGTTTTATTCCGCTTGGTGATGGAGAGCCGACTGTCATATAACGCCTATCGGTAATCAACCACTCTTGAACTTTCCCAATAATTATTAGTCAATTAGGCCGTATTTTCGACCTTATTTGAAAAACCAGCACTCAATCAGTTGATTGCTGTGTACATGTCATCCGGCATCTCGCCAGCCAACTTTAGCGCACCATTAGCCACGCTGTTGATGGCATCTTCAACACACCAAACATTGACATCACCGATGTCTGAAATCTCTTCAGCCATTCTTGCAGCAATACCTTCGATTAGGGATCCACCGCCAGACAGAATGATATTGTTTCTTAGTATAGGTTGGTATTCTGGGTCAGCAGTTGCTACAATCTTCTTAACTGCGTTAGCAACCAGAGGAATTATTGTTTCACATGCTTCAACTATTAGGTCACCAATATCGACAACTTGCTTTTTACCTTCAACTGAAAGTTCAACCATGACTTCTTTAGCGTCCATTCCGACATATGATGAAGCCTCTTTCCATCTTCTAACCATGTCTTTAGTAACTTGAGCACCAGTGTACTTCTTCCTGACAAGTTCCATCAATTCAAGGTCTAGCCAGTCGCCAGCTTCTTGGATTGTGATTTGGTCTTCATCGCTTGGGAAGGTGCCGTGAATTCTTGCAATGTCAGTTGTACCTGCGCCGATATCAACGACAATTGAGCCCGCGATTTCTTCAATTCCATAAGCGGTTGCAAAAGGCTCAGTTACTACCATTATGGCATTTACTTGGCCCCTTAGGGTAGCAACCAGATTGGACTTATCGGTAAATGAAACGTGGCTTGGTGAGCAAATAACTCCAAACACTTCATCGTATTCTTCAGGATCTACAGTTTCTAGTAAATGAGATACGAACGCTTTAGCGGCAGCCAGGTTTGCTTCATCATCTTGGGCAACGCCAGCAGCCATTGGGCGGTATAAGTTACAAGCCAACTTATTTTTCAAAGCATCATTTCCAAACAGGACATCTCGTCCCAGAAAATTTCTTGCAACAGGGTCTTTCGGTCTACCTACAATAGTTTCGATTGTGTGGCTTTCACCAGCACTCGAAGATATAGTAGATTGGTATGTTCCTAGGTCAATTCCAACGTATAGGCGGTCACTCATATTATTCACCATCCGCATGCGGATGTTTAACCCAAAACGACATCGAACTTCAAGGTTCACCCTGTTGTTAATGGTGAAAAAACCACGATAAATATTAAAAAACCCTCTCAGTAACCTGTTTCGACAAATTTCCATGGTGCTAAACACTCTAAAGTAGATTTTTCTCGGCTCGCAAAAAAATCACCTCGAAAAATAAGTGGAAAACAACTCAAAATCTACATAAATAAGCCAATGTTTTTGATTATTATCCTAATTAACAAACGGACCATCAATATTAGACTGCTCATATTCCACAACGGGCTCTTCTTTCATCGAGTTCCACAACCGTTTGGCAATTAGTGCGACACCTAAAATTGTAATTATCCCCCAACCAATAGCCCTAACAGGATTTGCAGATCCTGCTTCACCACCATCAACCGATACGTCATCACTTTGCCCATTAACAGCGCTGAAATAAGTTTCAGAATCAAAATATTGAATGTCAACATTAGCACTAGGCGACGCATTTAGACTCTGAGTGAAAATCTGTACGTGCATGTTCATTCCATTAATGCTGAAGATTGGTAAATCATTTGGTGCCAACCAAGTACACGAATGAACCCCGTTGTGCAACGCAACATCTTGAGCTAGGCACGAAAGTATTGGAAAGTAAGATTGAGAACCCGTTTGATTAATCATAATCCTAGAGCCGGTAAGATATGGGTCAAAATCCGAGTCTGTAATTACCCATGAAACATTAAGCAATCCATCCCAAACCTTCGCCGATAAACCACTAACGCTAACGTTAGAAATTAATACTAAATTATCTATAGGCCTGCATCCTGTTGAATTTACTGGGAATGAATTATCCACGGGCTCGGTAACACATACATCGACATTATCACCAATCCCGTCATCATCAGAATCATCAATGCAGCCATCCGAATTTATATCATAAATCCCGGGATTAATCATTGGGCACAAATCATACTGATCATCAATACCGTCGTTGTCGGTATCATCACTACACCCATCCAAGTCAAGATCATATTGCTGTGGATGTTCATTGGGGCACAAATCTTCTGCATTAGCAATCCCATCACCATCAGCATCTTCCCAATTCATTGAATCTCTAGAGACACCCTTTACCGCAACGGCAAAACCGATGCGATTACCATCAACTCCAACAGTACCGGGGCTATTTCCCGGAGCGATATAATTCGCATAAACCTCTAACTCGACCCACTCAACATCAACCAAATCTAGTTGTGAAACTTTGACACCAATACTGGTTTCGTTTGAATTAATTAGTCCAGAAACATCCAATTCTTCACTAGGAGTAAGGGAAGAATAACCGTCGAGATCATAAATCCCTCCAACAGCAGAATACCCATTTGACATTTTAACAACCAACTGCAAATCATCAACAATGAAGGGTTCTGGTTTTGCTGGAAAGGACATGACGATTTCTAAATCTTCACTTTGCTCTGGCACTAATCGCTTTTTCCAAACATCATCCGTTTGCAGAAATGGCCCTTCCGCCCCATTTCCGGTCCACGGATTCTCACCAATATCCTGGCTTGAGGCACCTTGCAATCGACTCGTAATCCATTCACTTATGTCTAAATTACTTCGAAAACTGTCATGAACCCATATATTTTGACTAGGTGTCAGGTTATCTTGGCCAAGGCGACTTTCAAGGTCTTCAAAATCAACTAACTCAGGTAAGCTCAATGCCCCCCAGCCGGTTTCGTTATTTCTCGTGAAGTAATTATTCTCATCCCCAACATCAATCGTGGCCAGCGCTAACAGTGAACGTATAAGCGAACCAGAAGGCGTAAAACCATGACCTAAACCAATATCTCCATCTTCAATAGATGCCCAACTTGGTGAAATATCAGAGATATTTACTATGGTTATTTGCTCGTTAGACCCCATTATCCAACCCTGTTCGACCATTTGTTGTAGAACTCCAGCAAACGATGCTGCGATCGGTGTAGCCATACTCGTGCCGCTTGAAACCCGCAAGTCATCGTTGAGTGAATCATCGATACCATCAGCTTTAGCCGAATTAATAGAAACTCCCGGGGCGACTGCGAAAATCCCAAAAGTTTCAGCCTCTGTAGGCCCTATTGACGAAGAAGGCCAGAGCGTTGGTGATGCAGATTTCGTTGATGCTCCTACCGCGACTACATTTCTGGCATTTGCCGGCTCAAGTAATTGTGCACCAGTATTTCCAGGTGCAATAAACGCCAGAGACCATGGGACTTCGAGCGCCCATAAGTCAAAATCCGCAGACCTGGCAGTATATGCGGTAGTGTCGTCACCCCACGAGTTAGAATGGATTACCCCCCCATTTACTGAATTCTCCATCAATAAATCGGTGATGTTTTCCGGTGGAACCCAGCCGTCAGCGGAGACGATATCTTGGAAAATTATTTTTGCACCGTATGACATAGTTGACGCATTAGTTGGTTTCTCACCATCTATATGGCGGTAAATATCGTGACAAGCAATCGAGCCTGCTACATGAGTCCCATGTCTGTAATCCATGTGGCCAGGAGTATCTCCATCATCAATACTAGAATTATACAACAAAACCTTCCGGTGTGCCGGGCCTGGGCCGACTACCGCATCTTGTCCATCAAACTCCGTTCCAACACCACCAAGAGCAGTGGCATTTCTGAAACAAGCATGATCAAAATCCATCCCGCTATCAGCAACTCCTAGAACTACCCCCTCTCCATTTAATCCGAATTCCCAATGTGGATGAGATGCCGCTTGATTACTGCCCATATATCCAGCCGCAATTAAGTTGCGAGAGTTGGTTTCTAGTACAGGTTCTATCCATAAAACGCCGTGAATAGACAAAAGGGCTTCGACTGAAACTTGATTGGGCAATAGAATAGTGAAATCAAGCGGCATTGTACTGTAACTAAGCGTCATCACATGCTTGATATCTACTCCAAGCGAATTAAAATTATCAGCAATTTGCTCTTGTGCGCTTACAGGTAATCGTGGCTCTAATACAATTTTCACCAAACCGCTCCACGCCTCCGAATCAACAACCCCTCCACGCCATTCGGCTTGGTCAGCAGTTCGTATTTCGAATTGGCTGCTAGGCAAAACCGTTCCTTCAGACCAAGCCAAAATTGAACTATCCGATAAAGCTCTTAATGGGTATAATCCATAATTTTCCAAATCCCCCCAAGACTCTTGAGTCCAATATCCATTTTCAATGGTCAGAACTACTTCTAAGCCATCACCATCGACCTGGTTAGGTATTGGATTTGTGGGATTAGAGATAGCACTAGCAAGCGGCAGCAATAGCATCAAAATGGCTATCATTAACCCCCGCATGAGTTAGGACAAAACCTCAATATTAGTCAATCTCTCGCACCAAAACATCAATTTTATCGCGACGGGAAGTTTAAACCAGCCGTGCAAGTCGCCGACTCGATGAAGGCATATCGAGTATCCGGAATAGCACCATTCGGTAGCGTACGTAACAAGTTTAGTCTTGACCTTCCTGCCGACAGTAAAGCAGATGCAGAGCACATCGCTTACTCGATAATCGGCTCAAGGCACAAGGCCAAGAGGCGAACAATAAATATCGAATCTGTTGAAGAGATAGATCCGAGAATTTCTACAGAACCAAAAATCCAACACGCATTTAGAGAGCAAATCGCAGCTGCAGGCGGCGCAATTGCTCCGACTAGCGAAGAAGAGTAATCGACGCCTTTTTCTAATCCTACTCCAGTTGAGAGTTGTATACAATGGTTGATCGCACGGAACTTCAAAATAAGGCCCGCCTAGTCGAAAGTCATCGACAACATCTAGAAGAATTACAACGACGTATGGACCAGATAGTCAGCGTCATCAATGAACATCAGGTAACCGAAGAGGTACTCAGCCGATTAATTTCTATGGAAGAAGCCGGTGAGTCAAAAGCTCACGTATCAATAGGTGCTGGAGTGACTTTACATTACCAACACAATACTTCAACAAAAGGAACTGCCATGATTGATCTTGGCAGTGGAATTTTTGGTGAAAGAAACTGGCAAGAAGTAATAGATATACTTGCTAAACGACGAGATGAATTCACCGATTTACAAGAAACACTATTGAAACAAGCTAGTTCTATCGAAGAAAAACTCGGGCAACTAGCCAAGGAATTTAACGAAGCGGCGGAAAAACTCCAAGCCCCAGAAAGCCAAAACCCCCCACAACCCCTAGCCCAACCACAATCGTCAGACGAGGCAAACAAATCGACACCCAAACAACGCCGCAGAGGTAGTATGTTTGGTAGCGAATTAACACTGGATGACTGAGTTGGTTTAATGGGGTTATTTGACAGATTCAAGAAACGGCTGACTGAGGTGGTCGACGAAGTCGATACCGATGCTATTTCAGCCGATGGCGATTCAACGGAGGCCCGAGAAGCCCTTGAACAAGCAAAACCAGAAATTCTTGTTGAGGAGCCAATTACGGTCCAAGAACCCGAAACAATCAGTCCATTAACCGATGAGGACGATTGGGAAATCTTAGATGATGAAATCGATTCGAATGTTGCCGATGATGTAAATGATGACTGGGAAGATTTCGACGATGAAGAAGATTTTATCCCACGCCAGCTTTCGAGAAAAGAAAAGAAACGCCAACAAAAAGAGCAGAAACGTATTGAAAAGACAAAAAAGGCTTACGAGAAGTCTATGAAAAAGCGAGGGGCATCTGAAGTTGCTCGCCCAAAAGGCTCGAAAGTTGACTTGTCTATGATGCGCACTACAACCGGAAGAAAGTTGGTAGAAGTTGCTCAAACCCCAAAAGGCTCGACTAAGTCGGCTGAAATAGCAACAGAAGCCGGTTCAACAATCAAAGTTGATCTTGGTGGCGGAGTTGTCGAACAAGGCGGACGAGTAATCAAACCCAGCATTGCGCTGGATAATATGTTAGAAGAATTGGAATGGGTCTTACTAGAATCAGATATTTCTAGCGATGCAGTAACAGCAGTAATTGGAGCATTAAAGACCAATCTAATAGGTTCTAGGCTCAGAAAAGGAGCAGACTTGTCTAAGGTCGTAGAAGCGGCATTGAAGCGTTCTTTGAAGGGTCTTCTAGCGGCTGGTTATTGGGATTTCGACGCCTCAGTACAATCTTTTATTGATTCTGGTGATACCCCAGTAGTGATTATGTTGGTCGGGGTTAACGGTACTGGGAAAACCACTACTGCAGCTAAAATTGCTAAGCGCTTACAAAATAACAACCTCACAGTTATTGCGGCTGCAGGGGATACCTTCAGAGCCGGTGCAATACAACAGTTAGAGGCACATTGTGAGAACTTAGGAATTAGATGTGTTTCCACTCAACGCGGCGGCGATACCGCAGCAGTAGCCAGAGACGCGATTGAATCTGCCCAAGCGCGTGGAATTGATGTAGTGCTAGTAGATACTGCGGGACGAATGCAGAATAAGGCCAATCTAATGAATGAACTAAACAAAGTCCGCCGTGTTGCCAACCCCCATTTGACGTTATTTGTGGGCGATTCTCTTGCCGGGAATGATGCAGTAGACCAAGCAAGAATGTTTCAAGAGATCATGAAATTTGACGGTGCAGTGCTAACTAAATTAGACACTGATGCTAAAGGTGGTGCCGGTTTATCAATTGCTTTTGCCACGGGAAGACCAATAGTTTTCGCCGGTACAGGACAAGGATATGATGACTTGACGCAATTTGACCCAGACTGGCTGTTAAACCAATTATTTGAATGAATTTTAGAGGGCGTTATTATGTCAGAAGTATTTTCCGATGAAGACACAACAAGACTGTTTCAATTAGTGCACATGTTCCAACGTAGTGCGTTGTTACACATGGGATATATTCCAGATCAAAACGGTAACAAATATTACGATCTTGCCGAGGCTAAAGAAGCAATAGATTTGCTTACCATGTTGCAGAACAAAACCAAAGGCAATTTAATCGATCGAGAAACTCAATTACTTCGCAGTGTCATCAGTGAGTTACAATTACAATTTACCCGAGCACCAACACTACACCGTCAAGCTAAGGACGAAGAAGGGCAATCAGCAACAATTCGTGAAACCTTTGCCAACCCCCAAGATGGGCCGGTTGAGGAATTATCTTCGGATAATGAGGAAGAATGACACCATTCTTCCGGTTGTTTGATGAGTTAGTTCTTGTTCGCAGGGATAGATTGACATGGCTTATGTCTCCAATACTAATGACGAAGCGGCCCCAACAGTCCTTATCGTTGAGTCGAATGTAATGTCTGTTCAGCGACTTACTACTATCTTCAAAATCAAGGATTTCAATATCGAGATATGTGAAGACGGCGACAAAGCTGTAGACGAATACATACGTTTGGATCCCGAATTAGTCGTGATCTCACTAGACATTCCATCGCTTGATGGGCACCTAGCTGCACTTGAAATGCGAGAACACGGTGGTGAGGCAAGAATCATGTTTGTTGCACCAAGACGCTTAGCTAAACTAGCAGCTGATGCACAATTTTCCGCAGGAGCAGTAGCATGGTTGCAAAAACCAATTACTTCAACTGTACTCGAAGAGCAATGGGACACAATACTTGGCCCAATTCCAGATGCTCCAGGTTTAGAAGATTTAGACGAATTATACCCAATTGATCGAATAAAACCCGAACAAGACGACGGCCCACTACCTCTTCCAGCACTTCCAGGGATGCCCCTTCCAGGGATGCCAGCACCCGAGGCAATAATTTCTCTTCCACCTCTTGAAACTGAGCCTAGTATCTTAATTGCTCAATCGGTTAAGAAGCCCAGCGCAATGAAATACATCGTGCTATTTTTGGTATTAATCGCTGGCGGTGCAGGCTATTATGCCTATTCAAACAATTTGATCTAATTTATTTGGTACCGCAACTAAAGTTGCGTTTTCAGTCACTGTTGTGCCCAATGGCGCTGATATAACTTGAGCAACCTTAACACCAGAATCTGATAGTAAAGTATCATCACAATTTTCTAGCCGTTCATTGAGCAACCTACCCTTATTCCACGAATTATATAGTAGCCAAGCAGGTAGCGATAAACAAACTAAGGCAATGAACCAAAGAAACACTGTTAACAAAACATTCACCGTTCTAGTAATGCTTTCCATGAAGCCTCAGCGTACTGTTTAGCCATAGCAGCAGGATTGTCAGCCCGATGTATTCCAGATCCAACAATGATACAATCAGAACCAGCAAGCACAGCATCACCAGGGTCGCCGTAGCGCTGGCCCATTTCACCATCACCAGTTGCTAGGTTTACCCCAGGAGTCCAAATCATCTTACTATCTCCAACCTTGCTTCTTAACTCCGCTAGTTCTTCAGGCCTAGAACCATTACCAATGAAGCCTAGAACTCCAGCGCTAACTACTCCTTTGGCCACCACAGAATCACAATAATCAACACTTAGTAAATTACCCCGACTAGACATTTGCGCAAGTAACAAAACCCCTCCCTCTCGACCAACATCTTGCCAGGCAGATTGCAGGCCATCGACAATATCCGGTCCCGAAATAAGGTGGGCTGTTACGATGTTTGACCAAGAACGGATGTCATATATTCCCGCCATTTGTGAGCGGCTAATTTTTCCAATATCAGCGAATTTACGATCTTCAAAAATCAACAAATTGTACTGTTTTGCAGCGACACAGAATTCAGACCACTTTTCTGCTGACCAATCATCTATTAGGTCAACATGCGTTTTGAGCGCAGCAATATGTGGCCCAACTTGTTCGAGCAGTTCAAACAATCCAGACATGGTGTTCCGGTCTGCAGCCAGGCAAACCAAACTCTGTTTTTCACAGGCAACAGTCATGTATCGTTTAGCCATGGCAAGAGTGCTTTCATGCCAACGATTACCCCACACATCTTCCGGTTGCATGTTACCATCCAAGCAGTGATATAACTCATAACTTGCGGATAATTGAATTAATTTATTATCATCAAGTTATTCAAAGGGAACCATAACCGATAACCATGCGTCAGGCAGTGATATTGGCCCTCATGTGTTTGATGCTGCCACTATCAGGTTGCTTTTCACCGAGCAACGATTCAGCAGAAAACGGCACAGAGTCCATTTATCCTGATATTTATGATAGATATGAATTACAGTGGGATTGGGACGGTAGTTATGCCATGGTACTTGAGACTGGGCCCCATGAATCACTTGACGTTCAAGAGGCAACTATCACAGTTGATACCACTGGTACTTGGGTTGGTGGCCCAAATAGCGCAGATGTACACTTATCATATTGGCTGCCTTCTAACACCGAAGCAGGCGATAAAGTCCCAGTAATAGCCGTAATCTCGCCCTACTTCTCTTATGGCCAACCAGGCGATGAATCTAATCCAACAAATATTGTCGCAGCCGGGCGAGGGGAGTTCATTTATGACAATTTTATCCCACACGGATATGCTTTAGCACAAGTAGCAGTCTTTGCTACAGAAGAGAGCAGTGGTTGCTTTGACTACCGTGGCGACGGTGAAGGATTAGGAATACATTCTGCAGTTGAGTGGCTTGGCACACAGAATTGGAGTAATGGTAATGTCGCAATTTACGGCAAGTCATACGAAGGAGCAACCGCTTGGGAAGCAGCAGCTCAAGGTAGTGAACATCTAAAGACAATAGTGCCCATTTCAGGCACTACAGCACTCGGCCCACTATTGTACAAAAACGGTAGCGCTGAAGCCCGTTCACAAATTATGCATTCAAATTACGGCAGCAGCATTCTTGACTATGATGACGATGATTTAGATAACCTATGTGCTGACGTTGTTGAAGGATTCCTCGCTGGCCCTACAAGATATGGTTTAGGCGAAATGGATCCTTACATGGATAATTACTATGATGAAAGGAGCCATATTGACAAGGCATTGGGCAAGTATAACGGCAGTATCTATTGGGTTCAAGGCATGCAAGATTGGAATGTCGATCCACACCAAGTATTTGGCGGACCACCTGGAACCAATTGGTATCAAGCGTACATTGATGCGGGTTACGAAGTCGCAGGCATGTTAGGTCAATGGGAGCATAATTACCCCGACCAGTGGAGTAAACACAACGCCCAAGATTCAGGATATGGTGGTGAAGCAATTCACAACATGACTCGTTGGGATTGGGGCCAAGATTTATTTGAATGGATGGAGTATTATCTCAAAGACATAGGACCCAAACCAGATTTACATGCACAAATACAACGCCATGATGGAGAATGGAGAATTGAAGAAACCTGGCCCCCAACAGACGCTGAACGCATCCAACTCGATATGTCACAATGCCAATCTTCTGGAGCATTCACAGGAACTGGCGGTTTAGTTCTTGGTGGTGAATCCACAATCACCATAACTTGTCCACCAATGTCTGAAGATAACGATACACACATCTCTGGCTTAGCCACATTCCACCTAACAGTAGTACCATCGTTTGACGGCGGCCAAGTATTTATTGAAATGCAAGATAGCGAAACCGGAGTCAGACTGGGACATGCAACTATGGATGTCCGCTACCATGCCGGCGGTTATGACGCACAAACTGTCCTGCCAGGCCAGACAATAACTATGCTAATGGAATTCCAAGGAATTGACGCATTACTTCCAGCAGGACACGGAATCACCTTCGTTCTATCAGAATCGGGCGAGGATTATCTCCCTCCTGCCTGCACTCCCGCTTGTTCTATGCACGTAATTCCTAGCGTGTCAACAGTGGAAATGCCCGTGATTTACCGAGATGGCAGCAATGTTTTGATTACCCCACAAGGTGAAGACGCCGCTAACAACCAATAATCAACCAATACTGTTCAGGCGAAGCGCGTGAACAAGATCCATTCTGGTAACTAACCCCGCTAAGATATCTCCTTCTACTACTAGCAACACCTCAACCTCGGTAAGTCTTCTTCGTGCTTCAATTACCGATAAACCAATGTCGACAATAGTAGGGCCAGGATGCATCACTTGCCCGACTAAACCATTTCGATGTGCACCCTTTTGCAAGATACTTTCCTCTGAAACAATGCCTAAAATCTCTCCATCAACAGACAAAACTGGCAGTTGGCTAATTCCGTCCTTGACCATATTATCGATCGCAGTTTGAATTGTATCATTGAACTTTAACGCTGCTACATCGGTGACCATTACGTCTCGAACAGTGTGTAACTTTTCTGGGCTTTCAAATCTTGATAACGCTTCAACAAGCTTACGTAGGGTCGATGAGCGAGGATCAACCGCCTCATTTTCTACTTTAGCAATTATCGATTGCGCAACACCGCTTAATTCGGCGAGCCTCGCTTGAGTCATAGATAGGGACTTTCGCCATCTGCGAATGTGGCTCCCTGTTGGGACTTCCATCACTTTAACCTCGAAACAATCGTGTTGAAGGATTCACTCAATGCGATGATTTCGCTTTTGAAATCTCTACCCGGCATAGGAGGCAACTCAATCGTTCGACCATCTTCCAAGATTTGGTTAACCGTACTTAGCACCATGCCGCCACTCATCATCCACAATTGAATAAAAGCGCGCATTTCTGGTGTATTTTCAATAGTCATCACATTATCATCCATGACTAAACCATTCCAAGACAGAGCATAGATGTTTGCCCGGCTAAACAAATTGGCATTGGAACTACTAATTTGACATCATTGTTCAAACGCCCAATCCCGCATCATCCAGCGCGCATTTGAATACTCGAAAAGTAAAAACAAAACAAAAAAAGAATCGTATGATTATTATAAAACACAATAGTTGACAATAACACACAAAATATAGCATAATAAATGGGCGTATGGTTAATATACCGCCCATTGCACGAACGAACCGATACCTATGATGGATAAAGCAAAGTTAGAGTATATTTGGCTAGATGGATATGAACCAACCCAGAACATGCGCAGCAAAACAATGGTGCGCAGCGATTTTGGCGGAACAGTAGAAGAATGTCCAATATGGATGTTTGACGGATCCTCGACACGACAAGCAGAAGGCGGAGATTCAGATTGCTTACTAAAACCAGTGTCAATTTTTCCAGACCCACAACGGGTAAACGGCTACCTTGTAATGTGTGAAGTAATGAATCCTGACGGGACACCACACCCCTCTAACGGCCGAGCAACAATTGATGATGATGATAACGATTTTTGGTTCGGTTATGAGCAAGAATATTTCATTATGGACGTTGAAACCCAACTCCCTCTAGGGTTCCCAGTTGGCGGCTATCCAGGCCCTCAAGGGTTGTATTATTGTTCAGTAGGCGGTAAAAACACCCACGGCCGCGCGCTAGTTGAAGAGCATGCAGATTTGTGTTTAGAAGCTGGAATTAACTTTGAAGGTATTAATCAAGAAGTAGCTTGTGGACAATGGGAATTCCAAGTTTTTGCCAAAGGCGCAAAACGTGCCGGGGATGAATTATGGGTCTCTCGTTATCTATTAGACCGCTTAACAGAAAGTTATGGTTACTATATTGAATACCACCCTAAACCAGTCAAGGGCGACTGGAATGGTTCAGGAATGCACGCAAATTTCTCCAACGGAGCCATGCGTGATGTTGGTGGCAAGGAATTATTCGATACTATTTGCGAGGCTTTTGGCAAGAATATCAAGAAGCACATGGATGTTTATGGCGCCCATAACGAAGAGCGTTTGACAGGATTGCACGAAACCCAATCTATCGACCAATTTTCATATGGAGTATCTGATAGAGGGGCTTCAATTAGAGTCCCGGCATCTGTACCAACCGATGGTTGGGTTGGCCGACTTGAAGACCGCCGGCCAGCATCAAACGGCGATCCATACAAGATTGGTGCGGTAATCATTTCAACTACCAAGTCAGCAATGTGAAATGGCTAAAACCACGGCAAACAACTAGCAATAGTTACCTGCCTTGCAGGTTTTATACACCATCTGCCTGCGATATCTATGAGCGCAACTAAGAAAACAGCAGCATTTTTGATATTGGTTTTATTCACATTTAGCACACCAGGCTGTTTAGAAGACTTGGTAGACGAAGTAGAAATTTACCAAGGAGAAACTAGTACAGTGACCATGGAAATAGTCCACGCAGAATCTGCTGCTAATGCGACTTTGACTTACACGATTGAAATCGAATTATACCATGACGCTGCACCAAATCATGCTGATAGTTTTCGCAAACATGCTCAACAAGGCAATTACGATAACGTGACATTCCACCGAATTATTGATGATTTTATGATACAAGGTGGCGATTTTGAAAACAATGACGGCACCGGAGGCTACGCAGCTCAGTGGTATGGTTATTGTAATGGATCTGAGACAACTGAAGAATGCTCAAGCCCCAGCAGTTACACACTACCCGATGAAGCAGATAATGGCCTTTTACATCTACCATGTATGTTATCCATGGCCAAGACTAGCCAACCAAATACTGGTGGTTCCCAATTTTTTATTATGCCTGATGACATTACACAACACGACTGGTTAGATGGAGTCCACACAATATTTGGCAAAGTGATATCTGGCTGCGAGCATGTGACAACACTGTCCGAAGTAGCAACAGACGGTAATGATCGACCAGTAGTGCCAGTAATCATTGTCAGTGCTACCGCCTCAGAGTAATTAGATAAGAGGCACATTCATCAACCGCCACCATGGAAAACCATCCATGGACCTGAAGGCCCACATC
>QXXX01000084.1 GCA_009887195.1 Candidatus Poseidoniales archaeon
CGGGCTTATCACCATCAGATTTATTGGCTGTTTTTGATTCATCCTTGAGATTCTTGGCCGCCTCATTTTCTTGAGCCTCTTTTTTAGCTTCTCTACTAGCAGCAAACTTATCGCCATAATCTCCCATACTCTCGAATTTAGCCCAGAATCCACTTGCTTTCTCTTCTGCAGTTGGAACGTGTTTTACCATGTATGCTCCAAACATGACGTCGTAAAGCCCTTGGTTATGGTCACTGGCTTTAGAAAATTGCCAGTTGACGATGTAAAGAATTACGAATATTGCCCCAACTACCGTGAAGATTATCGGGCCTGCTCCCGCATCCTTGTCACCTATATCACTTGTTGAGACGAATATAAAGAGGAAACCAAATAATGCTAAAATCCCTACAGAATTAGATAAAGCACCTTGTATGGGCGTAGATTTTTCTCCTTCAGAATTCACATATTTGATTCGTGAAACGAATTGACCAAGATTCCTACCCGTCTTAAATGGCAACAGAATCACATTCAATACCATCATTATTAATGCTACGACGATAAGAATAGTAGTTACTAATCCAGTATCGCTGGCCATCATAAATAGGGCGGCGAACAGTACACCAAAGTTCCACGCAAAATTGACGAACCAACTCATGGTACGATCTAATTTATTTGCCATTTCAAAGCCATCAGGAAATCCTGATGGACGATCAGAACGGGGTTTACGTGCCTTCTTAGCTTTCTTTTCCTTATTCGATTTTGGTTCAGCAACCGCAACGGGTGCTGAAGCTTTCTCAACGGCTTTAGCTACTGTTTTGGCCTTCGCAACAGCCTTTGCAACTGGTTTTGCTTTTGCCACTGGTTTAGCTTGAGCAACTGCTTTAGCTTTTGGTTTTGGTTCGCTTGCTCCACCTGCTTTATCTAATAGTCCCATATTATCATCCTCACTGATACATTTCTCCGATAGTGCTGTAAATTTCAAAATCAGAAGAACCAACAAAGGTTTCAATTGATTCAGAATCCATGTTTCCAAGTTGTCCATCTACAATACTGAAAAATAATGATCTTAAGTCATCATCAGCAGATTGTGGATCGCTACCAACTGTTTGGTATACTGAAAAGTCATCTGATTCAACAAATGATTCGACAACATTTGCCGGTAAATTAGAACCTAGTAATTCATCAACTATTGCAACGAATGTCACAAACAAGTCTTCTTCATTTGATACTTGAGCAATGACGGGTGCTGATTCAGCGGAAGATGTTGAAGTTGATTCCTCTGGTGCGGCATTGGATTGAGCAATTGAAGATTGAAGTTGCTTTCTTTCCTTTAACAGCAGTTCTAGTTGTGGCTTAAGTTCTGCCAATAGGTCTGCATCCCCTTCTGCTTTTGCTTCTTGGTAACTAGGTTTCAAGGTTCGAATTTCGTCTTCAATTTGAATTAATTGCTCCTCTTGAGACAGTTCATTTATCTCATCTTCCAGTAGTTCAACTACCGGAGCATCCCTAACTTGGGCTATTTTATCATCGTGTTGTTGTTTTCTAAGAACAATAATATCGCGGTCTAGAGCATGACCAAAACGGTCGGCATATCTATCTAATAACGACCCTGCTTCGCCAGCTGAAATACGGTCTATATGACCATAAATTTGTGGCAGTGGTTTGTTTGATTTTTTGGCCCACAGTTCATTATAATCTTCGCCTTTCTCAGAACTTTCTGTGACGGTTTCTTTAATTTCAACTGATTCTGCTACC
This sequence comes from Candidatus Poseidoniales archaeon, assembly GCA_009887195.1. Lineage (GTDB taxonomy): Archaea > Thermoplasmatota > Poseidoniia > Poseidoniales > Poseidoniaceae > MGIIa-L1. Next base: position 1,735 of record QXXX01000084.1, read on the forward strand.
GCAGGAATTGGTAGTGTAGGGAGAGGCGGCATAGACGTTGCATCAGGAAGTGGTAATGGCATTCCGGGCATTGGTGGCAAAGGAGCCGGAGGGAGGGTTAGGTTAGTTTGCTCCGGAGCAGATTTTTTCTTGTTCTTCCTGAACCCCATGACCTCACCTATGCTCAAGGGAGAGCAGTATAGTATTGAACCTTACCTAAAAAAACCTCAATATTGGGAAGATTTAGTAGTGTTAGGGAGATGCTATTTTTCCCCATCCCTTAAGAACCAAAAATGTGGCTGCCGCATCGCTAATATCCAAGATATCACCTTTATTTGGCGTCCATTCTTGTTCAAAAAATTTGAAACGACAATCATCTTGGGTAATTTCCACTTGTAAATTCTTATCATTGCCCAGAGCAACTGCTTCAAAAAGTGGATCAAAACTGTTGGATTTATCCGGATCAAGTCTGTTTAATGGGAACTCTGTAACTCTCATTCCAGATTTGCCATGTAGGGATGTTGGCCATCTTATTTGTCTCCTAACATCGATGGTAACAACTTCATCTGCTTCACCTGCATTTGATAAAACCACAGAAGTATCTGTTTTAAGCAGGTCAAGGAATAGCGATTCATGTTTATTTAGAACACCAAAATTACCATTCAGTAAGTTTTGAGTCCTCTGTTGGTTGATTAAAAGTTCACCTAAATTTTGAATTGAAGTCTTACCTTTAGAACTCGATCTGTTTTCTCGCTTTGCTTGAGACTTTAAACTATCATGTAATTCGTCTAGGAGAGTAGTGTATCCTTTTTCTTTTTTGGCGATTTGTTGAAGTTTTTCTACCACTGATTCCATACCCCTATTAATTCGATTAGCCCACCCTGTTCTATCACCTAATTGGAATCTAGCAAGGCTACCTTTGACGTCAACATCTTGACCTCGTATGTGAGATACTATTTCTCTTCTAGCTTCAGAGTCCAAATGGAATAGAGAAGGGTCTCTGTAGTGTAGATGAAAACCTCTGTGACCAGAAAAAGTAACTTGTAAATATTTTTCTTCAAATCCAAATTCCGGTTCAAGATAATCATTCCACAATGTCCAGGCCTGTTCTTGAATAACCTCGAGCATTGCTGGAAAATCTCTATCAGTAACACCAGGTAAGTGATCTCCATCCAGGTCAAATATTAAATCAGCCCCAATCCATTCTTTTTCTACCATTTTCATCATGTAAGGTTTTTCCCAATATGCAGTGGAATAAAAGCATGAATGCATTGGACGTTGGGTAATAAAATTCCTAACAGATTCTGTGTCTGAAAAACCCTTATGTCGGATAGGAGGCGAATTACCGAATGGAATGAACATCCATTCACGATACTTTATTCTCGGTGGTGCCCAAAGAGGTGAATGTCTGTAATAATTGGTGAATTTATGAGCAAACCTTGCCCACCCAGTAGAAAACATCATCACACCATAATTTGTTTGTTTTATTCATTGGTCATCCAGAATTTCTTCTCAGCCTCAACTATTTTTGTTGATGAGTCTGCACCAGTGACTTCTACATAACATTCCCAGCAATAATAATTATTGTTGATGACCATTGCAGCGCCAAAGGTCATTCTTACGCCACACTGTTTACATCTTGGACCAATTTCTCCATTCGGTGCTTGAGCAAGTTGGATATTGTCATGTGGCATGGTTCTTCCTAGTCCTTGGTAATTATTGTAGTTATTGAATTTGCCTCTAGCATCGGTCTCAATGTTTTCTTTTGATTAAGTCTTGTCAAGCAGGTAAATAACTATTCTAAACATTCTATGATGTCGGAAGTTGGTGATCTAGCAAGGTCTAATGGTCCATTTGGTTTATTTTTGGTTGTCTTGCCATCAG
>QXXX01000085.1:0-287 GCA_009887195.1 Candidatus Poseidoniales archaeon
CCGTTATCGAATAATTGTGTTTCATAAGATGAATAATCTAGTACTGAATTAAGTTCGTTGTGAACAAATGGTATGTGAAACCCTTCCAGATAGTTATCAACATATAACATCCAGTTAGTATCAAGGTGATGGGTTTTGTCAAGTTTAGAGTCAAATTTGAAATCTTTGATGTCAAGGAAATTCATCCTATCTTCAACAACGGAAATGAATGAATCGAAGGAATCATCATTTTTTAAATTGGCAAATAGCAAACCGTGCCAATTGTTTACTTCCATAGAAGGTAAATC
>QXXX01000085.1:297-21667 GCA_009887195.1 Candidatus Poseidoniales archaeon
TATACTTTAGTTTCCCACAAAGATTGAATGTCCTTCCGTGATATGCACACTTTATTGTTCGACGATTAGTTGAATCTTCTGACAAAATCATACCGCGATGAGTACAAACATTGGATAGGCAGTGAAACTCACCAGATTCATCTTTGGTAAGCATCATTGGATTATTACCGATTGAGACTGGAATAGTCGTTGATTGTTCCAGCATAGCTACATGGCCAACAAAATTCCAAGTCGTAGAAAATTTCTCTAGCAGTGAATTGTATAATGATTCATCTGTGTAATAATTAGAAGGTAATGTTTTGGCTTTGGCAATTTCTGGATGAATCACATCCATAATATCACCATTCAAGAGTGGTAAATCGCCATGGCGTCTTCCACAGACGCTCCCTGACAAATAATAGCGTGAGATGCTGCTGCCATCTTAACTGCATCTTTGGTATTCTTTTGATGAATATTTCTGCCGGTGGCTGCACCTCGACAATTACCAATATTCATTTGTTGCCACAAACGTTCTAGGAATTCATCAGCAGGTAATGTTCCACCACCTGAACAGATAATACCAGTGCGTCCTGCTGCTTCAACGGCAATTGCCAGTGACTCTGAACGAGACATACCCTCAAATTCAGCTGGATAATTTACTTTAGCAAAGTCGGCTCCAATGCATGCAGCTACACCAGCTGCACCTGAAATCAATTGTGGATCTTTTTCATTGCCTACAGCAGCACCTCTTGGATACATCCAAACAACTGAAATCATGCCAAGTTCGTGTGCTTGGCGAATTAGTTGTGCTGCTTCAGACATCATTTCATGCTCGTACTCACTACCAATATAAATTGTGTAACCGATACCGACCACATTTATTCCATTGTGAACCAAAGACATGACATCGTCCATATCCCAAAGTGCTTGGGAGACTGGATCTCTTTGTTTGGTTTTTACTAAATGAGATTTTGAATTCAACTTGACAAGGTAAGGGATGTCTGGATAATCTCTCGCATATTGAGCAATCAATCCAAGTTGACCGGCAAGTACTCCAATAGTTCCTTCCTGATGACATTGATTGCCAATCTCAAATAGATGTGCAGGGTCGTTAGAAGATAGTGGTATTTTTTTACCCCCATCATAAAAGTCATCATTGAGATGTTCAATTTTTTGGTCGCAGGCAAATAAATTCATTCTTCCCGTGCCAGCAGTTGCAGCATCCATATTATCAATGAATGTATCAATCAGTTCGTCTGGAACATCTGCTGGGACATTGTATTTTGCCATCTCTAACACCGCTTTTGATTAGTTGCCGGTAAAGTTAGCTACACGCTTTTCGACATATGCCGCGATTCCTTCTTTTGCATCAGTGCTGTTGAACAATGATGCTTGTAATTCTCTTTCTAGCGCAAGATGATACTCAAATGGAATTTCTGGACCCGTTTGTACGGACCTCTTGATATTTCCAACAGCCTTAACAGCCTTATTTGGCAGAGTAAATTGAGTGCACCAATCGAGCACATCTCTTCTAAAATCTTCTGCTGAGCCTTCCCAAATGTGATTGATTAGATTACAAGATTCTGCATCTTCAAAAGACATAAGTTCTCCAGTGACCATCATTTCAAGGGCTTTTGCTTTACCAATTAGTCTTGTTAGTCTTGCAGTACCACCGGTACCGGCTAGCACACCAAGATTAATTTCAGGTAGTCCAACCTTACCAGCGTTCTTTCTGGCAATTCGGATATCTGCTGCCATAGCGATTTCTAACCCGCCACCTACAGCGTGACCATTTATTGCACAAACAACTAGTTTGGAAGTTTGTTCAAATCTTGAAAGAGTTTCATTTGCGTGAAGACAAAAATTGTATTTGAATCCAGGTGTCACCGAGTTAAGCATCTGAATTGATGCACCAGCGGAAAAGAAAGATGCTCCATTGCCAGTCAGGACAATACAAGTAACATCGTCATTGAATCTCGCTTTAACTACAGCCTCATCAATATCCCTCATCATTTCATGGGTATAGGTGTTTGGCGATCGATCATTAGGTCCGTCCAGTGGTTGTCCAGCAGAATTTGATGTCAATTCAATTACTGCAATCCCGTTATTTGTGACTCCGTAATTGACCAGTTTGTTTGGCATTGGCTCAAGTTTTAATCCATAAAGGTCGCTCATGTGTCCTGCGAGAATGACTAGCATTATGAATAAATCGCATTCAACTTTCTGGCAAGGATACCTGATCTGAATCTTTAGCGAATGACGTTTTTCCACCGCTTTTACGAACTTCATTCCACTGACTTTTCACCGCCATTGCCGCCTCAGAAGGCTCCCAGTCATCTCTTTTCAGTGCCTTTCTAAACGGCATTCTTCTAACGCCTCGACCCATTGATTTGGGATCTTTTTTCAACATAAAAGGGTTGACAAATCGGTAGAGAAAGCTCTTGAAAAATGTTGGCCGGAATAACTTTCCAATCCAAACCAAACCATCGTTGCGCTTTTTTTGGTCTCTCATCCAGCTCTTGCACATCATTTTGAAGGTTCTGTCACCTACTCTGTTCATCAGCCAGCGATTAGCGACACTGGTCTTGACGTAAGGAAGCAATTGTTTTCTAACCTCTTGATCATAGTCACACTCGCCTAGAATATCCTTGGCTGCTAATACTCCTGACCAAATAGCCATCCGCATACCAAAGCCCCACATGAAGTCCTGCAAGCCGCCCGATTCACCGACATAGTATCTGCCGTCCTGCAGATAATTAGCATTAATCGTAAAATCTCCCTTACCGCCAACTCTCTTGATTGGTTGGCGATTAAGTCCAGGGTAGTGCTTATCATACCAAGCAATGGTTTCGTTAAGAAATCGGTCACTTTTTTTCTGCTTGCGCCACAAGCAGGTGCAAATCAATCCTACGCCATCGATAACTATCAGATATGAGTATGCACCTGGGGCAAGTTTGTCATTCAATTGGAATGCTATATGATTAGCATGGTCTGTGTGAAATATTTCACCGTATGCGACTGCTGATGTTCCTTTAGGCCCACAAGCGATTATTTGACAATCTTCCTCCTTCACTTTAGTTTTGTAATGTATCTTGGCACCTGCAGCTAAGGCTTGACGTTTGATTCCTTGGTCAATAGTGTGGCTTGATGTACCACGCTCAACGATTCGGTAAGACACTTTTGGGCTTCTTGCCTGAGTTATTTCATCATCGGGATGGATAAGGTCGACTTCGGTGAATTCTGTAGCTTTAAATTCAGATGTGTCAAAGCCCCATTGTTTCAATTGGTCAAAGAAATCAACATCCATACTCCAATTTTCTAAGGCTTGAAAGTCTCCATCAAATCGAGCACCAGAATCGTCCCTAATGTCATGGACATGAACTTCATGTCCCGCTTTTGCCAGAATAGTTGCTGCTGCTAAACCTGAAAGTCCCGCTCCCATGATATTGATGGGACCTCGCTCCGCCATGTACGCGGTAACGAGGCGAGAGGTTTGAATGATGCGTTTCCCTCGCTTCACCATGGGCGGAGATATTTTTATCATGGAAGCCCCAGAAAATCTAGATCACCAAGGCTTGCTAGAAAAGTTAGATTTGACTGGTTGCGGAGCTGTAGTGTCATTTTTAGGAATTACCAGAGGACATGATGACGGCATAGAGATATATCGTTTAGAATTCGATGCTTGGCAAGATAAGCTCAGTAATGTTCTCCATCAATTAGCCGAAACAGCAATAGAAAATTTTGGTGTCACCAAAGTTGCAATGGCGCATCGTACCGGTCCGGTAAAAGCGTCAGAAAATATTGTATCAATCCATGTTGCCAGCCCTCATAGGAAGCAGGCATTTCAAGCGTGTGAATGGTTGATCGATGAACTAAAAATTCAAGCACCAATATGGAAAAAAGAAGTTTCCGAGCATGGTGAAAAATGGAAAGCAGGATTGGGGTGAATTTATGGAGAAAAATATTAGAGCAGTCGTTGACATAACTGAAAAATCGATAATTAAGAGAACTGCAAAGGCGACTGGACTTCTCAAAATATCAAAATCTGCTCGAACTGCCATTATTAATGATGAGGTCAAAAAGGGCAACGTCATAGAAGCCTCAACTATCGCTGCAATACAAGCGGTTAAAGAAACTCCTAGAATAATTCCCCATTGCCATCCTGTACCACTAGAGGGTTGTGATGTTAATTGGAGCCTAGATGATGAAGGTCTTCGGTGTGATGTTAGTGTTGTAGCACACTACAAAACAGGTATTGAGATGGAAGCAATAACCGGGGTGTGTGCGGGTCTGTTATGTGCTCTAGATATGATAAAATCATTTGAAAAAGATCCTATGGGACAGTACCCTAATACTGAAATTTGTGGTGTAAGAATAATCGAAAAATTGAAGTCTGATTAATTAAGACCGACCGCATCATTCATTGGATGGTCATTACCATAGTGATACATGGGCACAGTATCAGACCTATCTAACCACTTTCTCGACGCCGTTGACATGGCTGCAATAGCAAGTGCGAAGTGGCGCGGTAAAGGCGACAAGATGGCTGCTGATGATGCGGCTGTAGAAGCAATGCGCAGTACGTTTGACAAAGTCCCATTCGATGGCCGAGTCGCCATTGGTGAAGGTGAAAGGGACGAAGCGCCGATGCTCTATATTGGTGAACAACTTGGTTCAGCAATAGGCAACCCACTAGTTCCGGCTATCGACATAGCTGTCGACCCGCTAGAATGTACGAATAATTGTGCAGATAACTTACCTAATTCAATTGCAGTTCTAGCAGCTGCACCAAGAGGCACTCTGCTCCACGCTCCTGATTGTTACATGGACAAGATTGCCGCTGGACCAGAGATGGAAGGCCACATTAATCTTGATGCAGGGGTTGCCTATAATATCGAACAAGTCGCATCTGTGCTAGACAAACCAATTGAAGAAGTTCGTATTATTGCACTTGATAGAAAGCGCCACACTGACTTGTTCAAGGAAATTAAACAAGTTGGAGCACAACTTCACCTACTTGGCGACGGTGACATCTCGGCTGCACTATGGGCTGCTAGACCAGATGGGGAACATGATCTGCTGCTGGGCATCGGAGCAGCGCCTGAAGGAGTAATCACCGCAACTGCAATACGTGGAATTGGCGGTGTTTTTGAAGGTCGATTAGTGTTTAGATCTGATGAAGAAGAAGCGCGAGCCGAACAAATGATCGATGATGATTTAACCAGGCTTTGGGATGCTAAGGATTTATGTCGCTCAGATGACGCAATATTCGTAGCCTCTGGAGTTTGTGATGGCTACCTACCGGGTGTGGAAGTTTTGGAAAACGGCGATATGCACACCTATGCAGAACTAATTGACGTACAAGCAGGCACTTTAACAAGGCATGACCGTATTCACAAACAGTGATTATATGTCTCAAGTGGTAAGAATTGAAGTTCGATTACCGGATGGACATTGGGCTGGCGAAGCCACTCGTGAAAGCCCATCATCCACATTGCAGATAATCGAAACCATGCCTCTTGGCAAGGGGAGAGGGACAGCTCAAATTAGTACTGATGAACTATTACTAAACCAATTAGAGCATTTATCTGGCGTGGAGTCCGTCAATTTACTTGACGATAATAAGGCTACAGTGACAATAGCCAGCGGTGGTGGTGGATTTATCAAAGCATTACGCGTTGTTGGCGTGGTCCCAAGAACTCCTTTTGAAGTGATAGATGGGTGGGCTGACTGGACAATACAGTGTTCACCCAGTCAAGCTAAACAACTAATCGAGGAAATAAATTCGGACGAGATACCGATGCGTTTGAAGTCAACTCGCTCAAGCAATGATAAACTACTGACTACAAGGCAAACACAGATTTTTGAATTGGCCAAACGCAAAGGATATTGGAACATACCTAGAGAAATTTCAATCACCCAGTTAGCTGAAATAACCGGTTCCTCCAAATCTACAATCTCAGTTATGCTTCATGCTATCGAAAGTAAAATAGTAGATACATTTTATGACGAAATTATATAGAAATACGAACATGTTCGCAAAGACAATAAGCAAGACCCATTCTTGGGAGGTACATGGACAACCTACCGAATACTTGGGACGAATGGATAACAAATTTTGGCGAATGGCAACAAAGAGTTGGATTCAACCCTGATTGGCTAGGAGACTTTGAACTCTCAGTACTGTTTGACTGGGAGCGTGCAGGAGACGTAATCGAATTTGGCGACTATGAAGGTCGAGCAAAGTGGGAAAGAGCACTTCAAGTGCCTCACCAAAGCATGCGAGATGCACTAATTGCAATGATTACTGTTCAAGGAGACACAGAATTTGCATCTGTTGAACAGCAAAGACACCTACTAGCATCAGCACCTACTGACTATGACAGGTACGCAGCAGCCAGAATCATGGCTGAAGAACAGCGACATGGATGGCAAATGGCCTACCTATTGATGACATATTTTGGCCAGCAAGGACGTAGAGAAGCTCAAAAACTGTTAGAAAGAAATGCCCAAGATGGCGACCGCTTACTTGGTGCTTTTAATCGCCCTATGCCACATTGGCTAGACTTTTTCTGCTACACAATGTTTGTTGACAGAGACGGCAAATTCCAACTAGGAATGCTGTCGACTTCTGCATTCAAGCCTCTTGCTGCTTCAATGGGACCAATGCTCAAGGAAGAATCATTCCACTTGGGAACTGGTTCCAATGGCCTTAGGAGAATCATCAAGGCTGGAGTCATACCGCTAGACATGCTTCAAAGGTACATCAATAAGTGGGTGTCAACCGCTCATGACCTATTTGGTGTCGATGCTTCATCATCTGCTCATTGGGCATATGTGTGGGGAGTCAAAGGACGCTGGGACGAACGTAAAAAGCAGGATGCTGGAATTGAGGTTAACAAAGAAGTACTCAATGAAGAAGGCCGTGGACATTACCATGATGAGATTGTCAGAGAAGTTGAGAAACTTTGTGGCTACTTACCAGAGGATGTCGAGAAATTGTATGTTCCTCATGAAAACTTCAACCGCGACATCGGAGCAGCCAAAGGCAGTAATTTCAAGGTAGACGGAACTCCTTTCCAAGGCAACGACGACGATTGGCAAGCTTATCTACACGAAGTAATGCCTAGGAAACAAGACGAAATAGACCTCAAGGATTTATTCAATCAAGAGTGGATTGCTAACAAACCAATGTCTACAAGACAAATCGATTCTGGCATTGGCGCCAGCGCTTGAATCTTCACGGTGGTCCCATGATCCCAGTCTCGCTGTACGGTATCAACGTCGAAAGATGTGAAAATTTCTATGAGCAATTACCAACTTTAGTCGCTGATAGTATTGATGACGAAGATTACTCCAAAACTTTGTTTGCGATACAAGATAAAGCATCTATGGAACATATCCAGGTCGCGGAAAAATGGTCAAACCGAAAGCCATTTGCCTTCCCAGAAGAAATAGTCAACGAGATTGAAATGATTATCCGAACTGTTTCTTACCCGGATGTGGCCCTGCTAGAACATTTGCTTACGATTGACGAAATAGACACTCAACGAATTTCTGAATGGATGCATTTTTCAACAAACCTGTACCCAATCTACAGCCAAAAAGCCTGTCAAGCGCTGACAGATTTGGGGCTAGAAACCCCGTTTAATCTAGGAGACATGGCCAGTTATGGCCTATATGTCTCGCGCATCGAAGGACTCAAGATGTATGCTCCGGCAAAAGGATTACCAGAAATAGGATTACCTCGATCAAGAATGCTCCAATTAGGTTTGGAGCGTTTTGAATGAGTCATTTAACAACACACTTAAAATTATTTACAGTTGCAGTAATATGGGGATTTGGTTGGCCTGCAGGCAGAGTTGTAGCCAATGATATTCTACCTTTTACCGCTTCTTGGATTCGTTATATCATTGCCACATTCTGCTTTTTGGCCTATCTTAAACTTTCAAAGCAGTGGATGTTGCCAAATAAGTCAGAGTGGAAGATATTATTCCTGATTGGGTTTTTCTCAACTTGTGTCTATCAAGCATTCTTTATGTTTGGAATGCAATATACCGCAGCAGGTGATGCTTCACTGATGATTACCTTCAACCCTATTTTCACTGCAATATTAGCAGTTATATTCCTCAAGGAAAGTATGCATCGGAATTTAATCATAGGATTATTAATGGGAATTACCGGGGTAGGAATATTATTTTACTACTCACCAAATGTGGACATAGACTTTTTCGATCGTGCTATAGGGGACTTGCTGATTGCCGGTGCAGCCCTTGCATGGGCTTGTAACACGATTTTAATGAAAAAAGCCATGACTGAACCTAAACAAAATTCCTCTAAACCATTGAATCCGTTAGAGTTAACGGTGTGGTCATCTGTGGCTGGTCTGATATTGTTGACTCCAATAATGGCGGTTGAAACTGCCACACAAGGATTTATTTTGCCAAGTCAGGATGGCTGGATTGGAATAGTGTTTTTAGCAATCTTTTCTACCGTTATTGCGTATGTTTGGTTTGCCGATGGCATAATCAAGATCGGTGCCTCGATGAGTGCTTTGTATGTTTACCTAGTCCCGCCGTTTGGAATTTTAGGAGGATATCTACTGCTTGATGAAAAACTTGGATTGTCATTAGCATTTGCTTTCGTTCTTATCACAGGTGGGGTTTTTGTTGCCCAGTTAAAAATTAAAAGTGACGAGCAATCATCATGAAGTTTAACCTCTTGGCTTAACCATGGCGATTAACACAGTGGCTGTTATTGGTGCGGGGACCATGGGTGCTGGTATCGCCCAAGTTTGTGCTCAAAGTGGATGGCAAACTAATCTCTTTGATGCATTTCCCGAGGGCTTAGAAAAAGGTATGAAAACTATTGATTCATTTTGGGAAAAAGGGATTGCCAGAGGGAAAACAACTCAGCAACAAAAACAACAGTGGTCAAAAAATATAAGTCAATTTACCGATATGAAAGCAGCGGTAAAACAAGCTGATTTAGTTATTGAAGCAGTACCAGAGATTCCAAAATTAAAATCTGAAATCTTTGAACAACTAGGAAAATACACCAATCAAAGTTGCATTCTAGCAACTAACACATCATCTCTCTCAATTTCTGATATAGCTGCTGCCTCAGGATGTCCAGAAAGAGTCATTGGTATGCATTTTTTTAATCCCGTACCAATAATGAAATTGTTGGAGTTAGTTAGACACGATTTGTGTTCGCAGAAGACTATTGAAATTGCCCAACGTGCTGGTATGCAAATGAATAAAACCACAATTTTAGTAAACAACATCCCAGGTTTTGCGACATCCAGATTAGGAGTTGTGTTAGGGAATGAGGCAATACGAATGCTTGCAGACGGAGTTGCAAGCGCAAAAGATATCGATACTGCAATGGTGCTAGGTTACAAACATCCGATGGGTCCGTTAGCTCTAACTGATTTAGTTGGATTGGATGTTAGGAGAGATATTCTAAAAAATCTACAGAAATCATTTGATGATGATTCATACGCACCTCACCCACTAATGGAAAAACTAGTTGCCTCTGGTCGCCTTGGCAAAAAAACCAGTATGGGAATCTATGATTGGTCCTCTGGTGAAGCAGAAGAGTGCTCACTTCCAGAGTGATTACTCAAAGTTTGGTTTACGCTTTTCAATAAATGCCGTTACACCTTCTTTGAAGGCATCAGTAGTCCCCGCTGCTTCAATCAAGGTACGTTCATGTTTTAGATGAGTCTCGAAATCTTGCACGGACTGAACATCAAGTAGATGCTTAGTTGCCTCTTTAGTATGATTACCCCACTGGGACCATTTGAGTGCAATTTCTAGAGCAGAATCAAGCAGAGAATCTTGCTGGACAATGGTATCGATTGCCCCTACTTGATTGGCTTTTTCTGCTGACCAAATTTCGTTTTCAAAGAAAAATCGTCTTGCGGTTTGGTCACCGACCAAACGAGGCAGTAACCACGTTGTTCCACCATCAGGCGAAAGACCCATGCCAGAGTAAGAAGCAGCCATCTTGGCAGTAGGTGAGCCAATTCGCACATCACATGCCAAGGCTAGACCAAGGCCGCCGCCTGCACACGCACCGTTGAGAGCAGCCACACAAATGGTCGGTGATTGGCGCATTCGTACAAGTAAAGGATGGAGCACTCCAGTAAGATCTCGAATTAATTGAGGGGCATCCCCGTCTTCAATTGCCTTAGCAAACGCGTTGATATCTGCACCAGCAGAGAAAAATTTGCCCTCACCTGTTAGTACCATTGCCCTAACGCTTGTGTTGGTTAATCCATCATCTATCGCTTTGGCGATTTCAGGCAAAAAGGTTCTTGAAAATGATTGTGTAGCGGACTGGCCAGAAAACCGAATCAATCGAACTCCATGACCCATATCGCTAAATGAAACACTCATAAGTTCACCTCAAAGTTTGATATTAACATTCTTTACCTTGGTGTAGAATCTTAGAGCATCCTTGCTTTGCTCTATTCCAATACCAGATTTCTTCCATCCAGTAAACGCAGTTTGTGGGAAGGTAATTGGGTATTCATTAATTGAAATCATGCCTGACTCTAAGTCTCTTGCTAATTTGTGCGCTCGACTTAGATCGTTGGTCCAAATGCCATTTAGTAAACCAAAATCAGAATGATTGGCAAGTTCTAATGCCTCTGCTTCTGTCGAAAATTTGGTTACAGATAAAACCGGGCCAAATAATTCATCATTGAATAATGAGTTATCTGCTTCGATTCCAGTTACCACCGTTGCTTCCATAAAAGCACCTGCTCCATCTACTGCATTACCACCACAAACAATCTTGCCGCCTTGTGAGAGGCCTATAGCTAATTTTTCTAGCACTTCACTCCTATGGCTAGTGTGTACTAAGCTGCCGATACGCACGCCTTCCGCCATTCCTGGTCCGACTTTCCATTTACTTACTTCAGCAACGACCGCATCTACTAATTCATCGTGAACATCCTCATGGACAATCAGTCTAGAACCTGCCCAGCACATTTGTCCAGCATTCATGAAAATACCAAAACATATCGCTTTAGCCGCATATTTTAAATTCGCATCTGGGAATACAATATTGGCCCCCTTGCCCCCAAGTTCAAGCGTGACTGGTGTCAGATTATCACTAGCTTTTGCCATTACCGTCTTACCAGTTGGCACGCCTCCAGTAAGTACTACTCCGTCAACCCCTGGGTGACCAGCAAGAGCATCACCAATCAAGCCACCAGAACCGGTTATTACTTGTAAAACACCATTTGGCAGGCCTACATCAGCTTCTTCCATTTTCTTCATCCAAGCTAGCAGAGAAAGTGGAGTCCATGAAGCAGGCTTAGCGATTACCGTACAGCCTGAGGCTAATGCAGGAGCTATGGAGCGAAGAGCCAGTTGGAGAGGGAAATTCCACGGGACAATGTGTGCTGTTACGCCAAGTGGTTGGCGAAGTGTGTAATTTAGACGATTACCTGGAACTGGTATTGTTGAGCCTTCAATTTTATCTGAAAGACCTGCAAAGTACTCTAGTGTCCATGCGCCATATCTTATCTCGGATAAGGCTTCACGAAATGTTTTCCCATTATTTTCAGATTCTATTTTGGCTAATTCTTTTGCTGCAGCATAAGTCGCTGCTGCCATTTTATTTAGAATTCTACCTCGTTGTGCAGGATCCATGTTCTTCCATTCAGAACTAACTAAAGCATCCCTAGATGCTGAAACACAACGGTTCACATCATTTACTGAGGCTTTAGGAACTCGTGTGATAGTTTCACCTGTTGCGGGGTTTATTGCTTCACTAAAATCACCTTTTTCAGAACTGGTCCACTCGCCTGCGATGTACATCTCTTCTTCGCTCATAAACCGTCCATTAAGTGACCGTTCAAAGGTGTTCGCCTCTCAATGAAGATTTGCAATTGCCCTATATCAGATTTTTTCCATGATAACTATATTTGACAGAGTGTCCTACAAGTTACATGGCTCGAACAATCGGTCTCGCTGATGCCACGGCCAGAGCTATTGCGAACCGACCACCAAGACTGTTGATTATCGCTGGTGCAACTGGAACTGGAAAGTCTACTGTTGCCATGAAAATTGCCGCCAAGAGCAACTTTGCTAGACTTCTCTCAACAGATGCGATCCGAGAAATAATTCGAACATATGACATCGATGCTGAGAACTTAGCTTTACATCGTTCCTCTTTCTCAATCGGCCAAGCTAATGACCCGGTTCTTGATTGGCTGGATACTTGTCAAGCTGTTGAAAATGGCATAGAGGCTACAATAAACCGTGCTATGCGAGAAGGTATTGACTTGCTGATAGAAGGTGTGCATATCGTACCCAGTGACAGATTAATTCGGAATTGGATTGATTCGGGAGGAATTGCAGTTGGGATTATTATGGCAGTAAGCGACCAAAATAAACACAGGGAAATGATAAAATCTAGAGATGCTCATTCATTTCGTCGAGCAGATCGTTACATAGCAAATTTTGACCGAATTAGGAAAATACAGGATGGTCTTATTGAACGCTCCAAAATTTCGGCTTGGCCTGTGGTAGATATTTCGCGAGTTAGTAGTGACCACGAAAGAATTGAACATTACTTGGATATAGCTTGGAATGAGAAGCAAACTAAGCAGCGATAACAAAAGTGAAATCGGTTTCCAAAGTAGAGGAGTCATCTGTGACTCCTAATTCTAATGATATCGATATAGATGATGCGTTAACCTCAGCGGTTGTGATATTCAATATCTTGACCTCTACACCTCTTATTTCTCCATGATGGAGAAGATCGTCGTGAATACTCTCCATTGCAATATCTGCCGCCTCTAATCGGTCTAATCCGCCATTTATCCACAACTCAGTACGGTTTTCGGCGAGTGATGGAAGTTCGTTCATCACTTCCTTGGTAGTCTCAATTACTGAATCTGAGTTTGCCTCATGCGCAGATGTTAAACCTGCAACTTTTACACTAAAAACAGCCATTGACAATAAGGATAAAAGAAGTACTACACCGGTTGCTAATAGCATTTGAGCCCGATCATCTTTGGTTGTTTGATATACCGTTTGGCGCATCAGGCACCACCGCCTATATTCCACAGCGTTAGACTAATTGTCCAAGCATCGGAATTAACTGTGACCAAATGATGAACTGTCACAGTAGGTCCAGAGGAACTGCCTACAAGCCCGTAAGGGTTTGATGTTGCACTATTTTTGGCAAGCCAACAGTTGGCTTGTTTACCGTTTATTAGTGCCTCTTGCAGAAGTGTACAAGCACCATTATAATCCGAATCTGCTAGTAACTCAACTATCCTATTTTCGCCGTTTATTTCTGCATCTAATCCCAAACCATACTGCAGGACTGATTCACCCGCTGCCTCTAAACTTGCATCATGGGCTATAGAGCGTGAATCAGGCACATCAATTCTGATCAAAAATGTCGCCGACATGAAAAATAACCAAAATAACGTCAGCATTTCAAGAATGTGAATTTGGCCTTCTTCATTACTTTGCAGCTAATCCTCTCCTCAAATAGATGCAGGCACAAAAGCACCACCTGAAGGATTAAGCCCCACAGTGTACATTGAGTCAGAAGTAGTAATCACTTGGGCAAATCCATAACTCGAATCACCGATTAAGTCTGGACTGAATACTAATAAATTAAACGCTAGTAAAGCAGCTACAATCATCATACCTGAGTGTTTGAAACCAGCCGAAAATCTGCCATTTTGCATTAGTCCTGCCATAGATCCGTTACCGATTGCTTGCATTGTGACACCGTAATAGAACACAGTGACGAAAAATAGTGGATCTATCGCCCTTATTGTCATGTTCCCAATATTTGCTCCACCAGAATCTCCGCTCCCTTCATCACCTGAGTTGGATTTTGCAATCGCTGGAATAAATATCTTACCTAGCAGAGTAATTACCCCTAAGAAAACGAAATAAGAAGTCCATATAACCGCAATGTATGAGCCAATAGCCCTTGTTCGTTCCCCTTCTAAGAATTTGATTTCCCTTGAGTCGTTGGCAGCAGTAACCAGAATATCAGAGATTTTCCCCCCAGCCCTATCCGCTTCTGCAATAAGGGTAATAGCACGCTTGACCAAAGGAGTACCAACACGTTCTGAGAATTGTTTTATCACGTCGCTAAATTTTATTCCCCAACTTAGTTGATCAGACATCTTCTTTACTTCGTCATTAAGCGCACCATACTCTGATTTTACCAATGTCTGTACAGCAACTGTCATAGAAAGACCACCTTTCCAGTACTCCGCCATATCTCTTAGGAAATCAGGGAATTTTGCTTCAATTTCATTTTTCCTTGTCTCAACTTTCTCCCAATAGTAAGACGCTGGATATAGTAGGAAAAAGAAGGTTAAACCAAAGAAATTAAGAAATATCATTGGTCTTAACTCAAGTGGCCCCAATTCTACTTTGGGACCTAACCAGAATGATTTATTGTTCATGTTAGTTGGTATTCCGTCATAAAAGTCAACGGTCATATCGAACTGAGCTGAGCTGATTCTCTTACCGTCTTCAAGTGAAAATATCGCAATCTCATATCGGGTATCTGGCTCCATATTGTCGATTTCAATATTACAAACGTCACTTGCCTTGCCAGTTTTACCCTCAAAGAAATCAACTAAATTGGCATCGGAATCTCTTATAATTACTGTATAATTTGTTGGAGTTGTTGCTTCAACAGTGCAATCTAGAGATAATGGCTGTTGGATTATTACAGTGCCTTTATTTTGTTCAGGCATTCCAGGAACATCAAACGTTTTGGCTTTGGAGACGAAATTTACCCATGGACTTTCTGACCACTCTAGATGGTCTGCGTCATCCTGCAATATTGAACATGATTCATTTGCTTGGTAAGTTGGTTTGAGGTTGCCACTAAATTCTGCAGAATAATCGTTGCCAAGATCATCTTGAGCAGTCGCTCCACAAAACACATTGGTGAACATTGGCTCGCCATTTGCAGTCGGGATAAATCCAGAATTTGTCACCCACATAATACCCGAGGACAAACCTAAGATTACTGAGAAAAAGATGATGATATACAAGTTCTTTAGCGTCTTATCATCTTTAGGAAGATCTAGTTCTACAACTAGTTTTTTCTTTTTCTTCCTAGCCATTTTTTCACCTCACATTTCTTGGTCTTTACTGCTCGTGTAAACTAATACTGCATATGCCAGATGAATCATTGGGATGAATCCTAGAACGATACCATAAAGCATCCCTTCGGACATCTGAGCACCAGAACCTGAAACCCAGAACATAATTACCAACATCACAATAAGGAATAATGGCATTGCTACTGCGACTACAATATATGATTCTGCCAACAAGGCAATTGATTCAAGGAATTGTTGTAGCCTAGTACGATTTTCCCGCATGTAGTGCTCGGCACGATTAAGGAAATACAATTTGAGGTGCCCTCCCGAAGATAAGGTTCCAACCATGCCTTGGAAAAACTCGGTCAACCAAATTGATGCTGCTCTATCAACACTCATCTTAATCGCGGTAATTAAGTCATAACCCAAAAGGGTAACATCTCGATAAATTAATCCGGCGTCTTCTGAAACATCTCCGTAAATGTCTTTATTCATGGCTAATGAACGGAAGATTTTGGCTGGCGTTGCATTTGCTGCAGACATTGCTGCAGTATATGATGCTGCATATGGTAGGAACTTTTCGATTTGAGAGCCTCGCCTATCTGCTTCTCTTTTTGCACCGCCTCTAACAAGCAGGAAGCCGGCATATGGAATGATTGCACCTCCAAGAACTAGAATTAACAATTTTAGTGGGGGGGGGAAGATTCGCGTTGCATAATCTGGACAACCGTTACCTGGTTTAGATTTATCAATTAACTCTGGTTCCCAGTATTCCCAATCTAAACATGGGTTGATTGTTGCTGGGTCCTGAAGGTTCTCCCAAAAGGCAATTACCCCTATTTCAGGCAAATAGAAAATCCCTACAATCCCCCAACATACAACACCGATTGCTATCGAAGTGAAAATAACTGTTGAAAGATATACTTCGGGCATAATTCCCATGGAGCCTTTTACCAGATTCTCTGATAGTTTGGCATCTCTACGGGCGCGATTTTTCAACACTCTTCCGAGGATTCTATTACAGAATCTTTGCCATGCAGTAAGTTCCATACTTGTATCCCCCTATCAACGCAGACCGTCAACACGAGCAAGAATCTCATTCGGACGAACGTAGTATTCTGTAACGATTTGAGATACTTGATCTGCTTTTCTTATATCATTAAGCACCATCCATTCTAGAATTCTTTTCCTAGTTCTCAATTCTCTGCGCATATCGTCTTGTGAATAATTTAATTTAACCATTATCTTCTCTAAGACATATGACTTTCCACTGAAGACAAAGTCATCTGAAGTAACATCCCATCTAAACACTTCATTGGTGATAACCTCCAATGAATTAGGATCAATACCGACGATCTCTACAAGCTGCTTAGTTCGTCTTACACGCTTGCCGTTAATCCTAGTTTGAATTTGAATACAACACGCTTCAAGAGCCGGTAATAGAACACGAGGAATATCGATTGGTTTATTTTCAAGACGGTGAACAAGTGAGGGGACAGAGTCTGCGTGCACTGTAGAATAAGCACAGTGACCAGTAGCCATTGCTTGAAACAGAACATACGCTTCAGCACCACGAATTTCTCCGACAATGATGTATTCAGGTCGCTCTCTCAATGCCGCTTTGAGCAGTTCGAATTCCCCAATCACGCCTTCGGTGGATTCTCCACCAAAACCTTGCCTTGTAAGGCCAGGAACCCAATTAGGTTGCGGAATGTTTACTTCTCTGGTAGATTCAATAGAAACAATTTTCATTTGCCAAGGGATAAATATGCACATTGCGTTAAGTGTCGTTGTCTTTCCAGAAGCTGTACCTCCGACAAACAGCATTGGAACTTCATTTTGAAACCCTATCCAAAGATAGGCAACCATGAGTGATGACATTGTACGGAAAGCAATAATGTCCGCTGGAGAGAACGGATCTTCTTTGAATCTTCTAATACAGAATGAGGAACCCCTAGTGGAGACTTCGTGACCAAGTTTCATGACAATTCGAGAGCCGTCCATAAGTGTCGCATCTAGTAGTGGATCTGCAACGGAAATGTGCTTACCACACCGTTGTGCTAATTTGATAACATATGATTCTAGTGAGTGATCATCCGGCCAAAGACATGTCGTTTCTACGGATTCAAATTTGCGATGGTAGGCAAAAATCGGCACATTGGTTCCATCACAAGAAATATCCTCAACGTTTGCGTCATTCATCAAAACATCCATCTCACCGTAACCAATCAAATCTCGGCGCAAGTAATAAAAAATCTTAGATTTGGATTTCTTGTTAATCTTCATCCCGTAAGATTTGATGACCTTGTCCATTGCAGTCCTCAAATAAGCTTCTGGGTCAGCATCGATTTCTTCAATATTAGCAGTTAGAGAACGGATAAATATGTCCAAAATTTCATCTCGGTACTGCTCTTCTTTCTTGGTCATCGGAGGTTCGATAATTTGGTAAATGATATTCAAAGTCTGTTTATCGCGGACTACTCTGGCGAATGCGTGCGGGGGCAATACCGGGTATTTGTCCAACTCATCGTATTGTGCGCGTTGCTGTGCGCGTTGCCGTTTTCCGCCGCCGCCGCGCTTTCCACGTTTCCTTGCCATACCATTACCCCCCGCCGATGCATTCTATGACACGCATCGGACAACTATAACTCTTCGGTGAAAACACTGTATGAAATGGCCGCACTAGTAATTAATTGAGGGTACCAAAATCATTTTTTAGAAAGGCCAGTCAACCAACTTTGAGATTGGTAAGTTAAATCATCAAGACTACTTTCGTTTGTTATTATGAAATCAGCCGTATTGATGAGATCCATTAAACCCCATCCCGCCTCGCGTTTTTCACGGATTTCAAATTGAGAATAATCGCCATCTTCAGACCGGCCCCGGGATTGAGTCCTAGCGAATCTAATCTCTTTTGACGCCACTATTGCCATACTGCTAAAATTCACTTGCCACCTGTTCGAGAATATCTCAAACTCAGCTGTGCCACGCATCCCCTCGATGAGTACAATTGGGTGAGTTAGAAGTAAACTGTCCACTTCGTCTGCGAGGCGTACTGCAAGAACTTCTTCACCATGTTTAGCTCTTAAATCAGCGGCAACTTCGCCAAATATGTTCGGACTTGGTTCAAGACCTCTTAGGGAGACCTCTGCTCTTACCATGTCCCCCATCGACCTAACCGGTACGTCTTGATTAGCAATAATCTTAGCAAACTCGCCTTTGCCTGAACCCGGCATCCCGCACACGGCAACCACTTTTCCCATGGCTGCTGGTGTTGTTGGCACTTCATGAAAGTACCTATTATTCAATATGCATGGAATCGCACTCAATATGAATCAGTTATCGAATTCTGCTGCGCCCCATCGTCGATCCATCAATTTCCAAAGAACTGCTGAAGCAAATAATAAGAATGCAGATATCGACAGCATTCCAACGTATCCTTGCCTAACCATGCCTTCATCGTACATCGAAGCAGTTGCAGCTAATCCATCCTCTGAAGCCCTCTCCCACCAATTACCATATAGTGAGACATCACCTTGAGTAAACGACAACAGGAATAAGCCGAGTAGAGGCAATACGGTCCCTATCCAAAACCAGATCATAATTGATGCATCAAAGATGGCTTTGTTAGGCCTTAGGCCCATCAAAAAGGCAGTTAATGCGACAATGTAAATCGAGTTGGCAAACATTACAATTATGCTTGTGGGTAGAGATGTCCATTCATCTAGACGCCAGGCCATCAAGATGATGAATATCAATGATATCCAAGAAGTGATTATGAAGTATACCAGTACCTTAGCACGTATTAGTTGAGGCACTTTAACCGGCAAGCCGTTCATGAATTCCGGAGAATCAAGTATTGTCAACCAAGAGTAAAAATTGAAACCGAAAAAGCCCAAAAACGGCGCATATGACAACAAATTAATCGGGATTGGCGCCTCAGCAAAATCGATTAGCCAAGCCATCCCCAGCAGCACTGCAAGCGGTATTGTGTAAGATACAACCATCTTTTTGATTGAGCCTGAGCGGAATAAATCAACAAATTCTTTGGCGACTATTATCCTTATTTCTCCACGACCCAAAAAGGCGAGCCTGCCATACATTGGCCGAAATAAATCCCCCTTTTCTACAACGCTTACATCAAAATCGTCAATTATTAGCATCGATGAAAAATAACCCAATCCAATGCATGAAACAAATCCAACAAGGCCAATTAACACATTCTTTTCGGTTTGAATTTGCAATCCTATGAGAATAAACTCGATATCAATCGCACCAACTCCAACAATTATGCCAAATAGGATTACTGAGAGAGGGCCAAAGATAGTGAAAGGTCTACCTCGCATCCACAATGCTGATGCCAAAAATGAGAGGACCAATCCTTGGGCTAAAGTGACTACCATGGCAAACCAAGTCCAAGGCAAACTGGAGTATTCCAGCGGTGTTGCTATACCAAACAAAGTGTCTAAGCCCTTGCCAAGGCCCATTCCTAAGATGATTGGTGATAAAATCAACATAACATAAAACACCAAGTCTTTAACAAAATAAGCAAAGTGAGCCATTGAATTAGGCAGCGGCTGTAAAGCGGGAGAAGCCAATAAGTGATTCTTTGATGCTGTCCTTCTCACTAGAGCATCTCGGCCCATGAAAGCAAATGTACCCATACCAAGACTGAACATCAATAATGGTAGATGAAGCCCAAAACGTAACTCTTGCCAGGTAAAACTGTTAACGCTAGTCTCGCTAGTTTGTGCAGCAGAATCACCGACCAAAAATTGCAAACCAATGGTGGAAACCATAGTAACTAGAGCAAGTAGTAACGGGAATAGCACCATTTGCCTAGCCTTTGCGAATTCTACATTTTTACGAAATTCTTCTTTGTACATTACTTTGAATGTTGCCAAAAAAGCTGACACACCCCCGAGCGGAGTGAGTAATTCTTTCCCTTCTGAACTAGTACCCAGACTCTCCTGTGAAATATTGGCATCTCTAGTGTCACTCCAATTTGTTGAAGAAATAGATGCACCAGACATTACTATTCCTCTTCATTTTCAGCATCTGTTGGAGAACTTTCAACATCTTCAATAGAACGCCCCACTAATCGTATGAATACATCTTCAAGCGTCTCCTCAACATTTTGTTTTAAACCCCTAACAGTGCCTGCTGCCAATACCTTGCCATCGTTAATTATCGCCATTCTGTTGCACATTCTCTCCGCCATTTCAAGTACGTGCGAGCACAGAAATATCGTCCCTCCATCTTTAACGTGAGATAATAACCACTCACGGCATTTGCGCTGGTAAATCGGATCTAGATTGGCAAATGGCTCGTCTAAAAATAGCAACTTTGGTTTGTGGATAAAGGCAGATGCTAACATAACCTTTTGCCGCTGTCCTTTGGATAAATCTTTACACATTGTGTTACGCTTATCTTCAAGGCCAAACCATTCCATCCAGTATTCTACCTTAGCATCTACTTCATCTAAATCTCTAAGTTTTGCAACAAATTGCAAAAACTCAACTGGTGTTAGATACGACGGAGGTGATTCAGACTCGGGAACAATACCAATATTGGCTTTCACCTTCTGAGGGTGTTTAATCGCATTAATCCCCAAGACCTCAATTCGCCCTTTACTTGGTTTCAATTGACCGGTTAGCAATTTTATGAAAGTCGACTTTCCTGCGCCATTCGGTCCAAAAACGCCAAAAAATTCACCTGAATGGACTTCAACATTCAACGGATGGAGCGCAATAAAGTCGCCATATTTTTTGGCCATATCTAGTGCTTTCACCAAAGGGGCGGTTTCACTCATATATCTTCTAAAATGTCCTATTCTATGTAATATTGGATTAAACCATAATCGAATAAATCTTCAAGGTGATTGCTCTGGCAAGACCATGGACGCCCCTAAATCCGATGTTTTATCAATTGAACAGGTAGCAGTAAGCGACGAGGAACTTAACGGTTTTATCGCATTAGCAACTATAAATCGGCCGGATAAACTGAACGCCCTTAACTCCGAAGTGATGGATGCACTGAAAAATTTCTGCGAGTGGGCAGAAGCAGATACCGGAATAAGATGCGTTGTAATTACTGGAGCAAAACCACTACAACCTACTGAAGGAAAGCGACCCAAACCAAACGCCTTTGTTGCAGGCGCAGATATTTCTGAATTTGTGAATATGGACTCAAAGGCAGCCAAAATAAAATTTACCGATAATGCGGTGGAGGCTATTTGGAATTTGACCAAACCAAGCATCGCTATGATTGATGGATTTGCCT
>QXXX01000086.1:0-3956 GCA_009887195.1 Candidatus Poseidoniales archaeon
GACTCCATTAGGGGCGATTCTAGTTAATGGCAAGCAGTTTATAAATAATCAGTCTCGAACAACCATTCTAATGCTTGGTTCACTGTTTCCTGCGAGTTTATCATGTTGAGAATTATTAATGGGAATACCAAGTTTAGTTAGTAATGTTAAATGTGGTTTTGAAAAGATTGATGTTGAATTATTATTGTTAATAATAGAGATGAATTTTGGCTCATTGTGCCATATGCCATCATCATCCATTATACCCGATATTCGAACCCAATAATGTTCTCTTTGTTTTAGATTCTCTGATAATTTCTCAATACCTAGTTGGCTTAGAATTTTTACTACCTTGGCCCTAGTGATAGATTCAGGGCAAATGAAAAGCACTCTTTCCCCATCAGAAAAAATAGCACAATAGTCTAGGTTTTCTTTTTCTATTAAAGTGTTTAAACGTTCAAAGCATTTTGCACCTGTGCCCCATGAATAAGGTGTCCAAAATATTAGTGCACTTCTATCCTTGGTCCCAGGTAAGTGATTACTAACTTCTATCATGTAGGTATGTTGGTCGATTTGTTCCTCTTGTTCTTTGAGGTATTTCTTTACCGGTGTTTGATTTTGAGCCTTTGCAGTCTTAGGTATTTTTAATTGGCCTAAAAAACTAGGAACTTGATCAATCCAAGAATCAACGCTCTTGCTCAATCTTTCTAGGCTTATCCTGTGGCATAATAATCCTGTTTTGCCGTGTATACTACCGGGTAAGCGAATGATTCTACGGGTATCAGCAGTAATCCTTGGGTCTACTTTGAAACCTGCCAGCAATACCTCTTGCAGCAATTTACTGCGCGCTGATTTTACGGCATTTTCTCTTTCCCTTGGATTTTCAATGGAAAATAGAGACCTGTCTAAGTCATGGTAGAATAGATGGAAACCTTTGCTACCGGAAAATGAGATTGATATTAACTCATAATCATAATTTTTTTCAATCCAGTTCTGTAATTTCAGTGTTGTTATTCTAGCCTGTTCTAAGTTCTCAAGAGATAATGGGGCAAAGTCAATATCAAACGCAATCAAGTGATTCAAAAGAATGGGGTGAGGTCTTGTTTCATCACTTAGTCTTGGCAAATCAATAGGGTTTAACCAAGAAGATGTAGAAAAGTAGATGTCACTGGGATTATCTTGAGAAATTGATTTTCTAAAAGTCTCAATTGAACTAACTCTTCTTTTTGACTTTCGCCAACTACCATCAGCACAACGCCAGCGAAATTCGTGTTGACTAGGCTTTTCTAGGAAAGCAAAGTCAACTTCATGATTTTGATAATATCGATTAAAATCAAAATCTTTCATTACTAATTCTCACCTTAAGCCAGCTTTCTTTAATGACTCTAGGAGTACACTGCCTAGTTCTGAAGGGTCCTTCGCACAAGCGATGCCTGCTGCTTCAAAAGCAGCAAACTTTTCTTCTGCAGTCCCCTTTCCACCAGAGATAATTGCTCCAGCATGCCCCATTCTTTTACCGGGTGGGGCAGTTGCACCAGCGACGAAACCGACAATTGGCTTGGTCATATTTTCAGCAGCCCATGCAGCAGCCTCTTCTTCAGCAGTACCACCAATTTCTCCAATCATTACTATTGCTTCGGTTTGTTCATCTGCTTCAAAAGCAGCCAAGCATTCAATGAACCCAGTTCCGTTTACCGGATCGCCACCAATTCCAATGCAGGTAGATTGTCCTTCACCGATACTCATAGTTTGAGCAACAGCTTCGTAAGTCAAGGTTCCGGATTTTGAAACAATTCCGATTCTGCCTTTGGCATGAATATGGCCGGGCATAATTCCTATTTTTGCTCCGCCGGTCTCTCCTGGAGTGATTATCCCTGGACAATTAGGACCAATCAGACGAACACCAGGGCGATTGTAGACATAGGCTACTGCCTTTACCATGTCAAGGGTCGGAATACCCTCGGTTATACAAACGATTACACCTTCACCTTTGACGGTGTCAAAAGCATCTGCGGCTTCCATGATAGCCTCGCCAGCAAATGGAGGAGGAACATAGATTACGGTAGCATCAGCATCTGTTTCAGTTATTGCTTCAGTCATTGAATTCCATACTGGATAATTGCTTCCCTGTAATTCGACAGTTTGTCCGCCTTTTCCTGGTGTGCATCCACCGACAATATTAGTGCCGTATTCAACCATTTTATCCGCATGGAACATTCCTTGCTTTCCAGTGATGCCTTGAACCAAAACTTTAGCATCTTCTTCTATCCATATTGCCATTACTGACCACCTCCACCGATAAGAGCGACTATTTTTTGTGCACCTTCTGCTAAATCATCCGCCGGATGAATATTCAAGGTAGATTTAGCCAAGATTGCCTTGCCTTCATCAACATTTGTTCCAGCGAGTCGAACCACTAGTGGTACCTCAAGGGAAAGTGCCTCAGTTGCTGCAATAACACCTCGTGCAATAATGTCACAACGCATGATTCCACCAAAAATATTGACTAATATTCCCTTTACGTTGGGGTCTTCAAGGATAATAGAAAAAGCAGTCTTGACTTGCTCTTCATTTGCTCCACCACCAACATCAAGGAAATTTGCCGGTTCACCACCATACAGTTTGATGACATCCATTGTTGCCATTGCCAATCCTGCACCATTTACCAAGCAACCGATATTACCATCAAGTTTCACATATGACAGTCCAGATTCTTTAGCACGAACTTCGACATCTTCCTCTTCGCTTAAGTCTCGCAATGTATCCCAATTTTTATGTCGAAATTCAGCATTTTCATCAAATGAAACTTTTGCATCAAGAGCAACGATTTCATCACTCTTAGTCTTGACCAGTGGATTAATCTCTACCATAGTACAATCATTTGATACAAACATATGGTACATACTTGCCAACATCTTCATGAATGATTTCAAGGCTTTACCGCTTAGTCCAAGAGCAATCCCTAAATCTCTATTTTGAAAACCCATTAATCCTGAATTAGGGTCAATAGTGATTTTATGAATTAATTCAGGTGTTTCGTGCGCTACATCTTCAATATTCATACCACCTTCTGTTGATGCCATTATCATGACAGCTTTGTTCTCTCTGTCAACCAGAAGGGCAAGATAGAACTCATGTTCGATGTCACAGCCAGATTCGATGTACAAGTTACTGACTAGTTTACCTTCATCGCCAGTTTGAATTGTTACCAGTATATTTCCAAGAATATTTTCGGAATATGATTTCACCTCGTCTCTAGAGAACGCGATTTTCACGCCGCCGTCCATGACATGATCTCTAGTATTAGGATTATACAGGGTACCTTTACCTCTACCACCAGCATGGATTTGTGACTTAACTGCAACTACTTTTGAGTTGAGCAAGTCATACGCATCTAGCGCTTCTTCAACAGTTTTACAATGTACTCCATCTAGAACAGGGACACCATTTGCCCTAAGCAGTTCTTTTCCTTGATATTCATGGATATTCATAACTCTCTCCGAATCTGTCCACTCGAAGACCGTCTTTGAATACTTTGTTCGAACTGAATGTCTAAACACTGTGGCAGTTAGGCTAAAATATGTCCAACGATTTCTATTGGTTCCTCATTCTAGGATTGTGGTCTATCATTGTTGTTTTTGGGATAAAACCATTTTATCACTACCTTAGAAAGCAGGGCTCAGAACATATGGTGGCAGTATATTACAATAGAAAAGTGGCTCATATGCTGGCTGGCGGTGTGCCAATAATAGCTGCACCAATGGTCTTTGACAATCCGGTTTGGGTTCTAATTGGTGGCGTACTTGGTTGTTTGGGTTTAGTTTTGACTCATATCACTAATCGACGTTTATGGTGGATGCAAACAGAACAAAATATGAATGATGCATCTTTTGCATTAATGTTAGGGATTTCAGTTTATGCTATTTGGGAGTATAGTAACGAACCATGGTTAGCAATACTACCCTCACTCTACATGG
>QXXX01000086.1:3966-4901 GCA_009887195.1 Candidatus Poseidoniales archaeon
TACATGGCTTTTGGAGATGGAGTTACAGGAATTATAAGAAATAAAATGTTCAAAAAAAGGACGAAAAGTGCTTGGGGGAATGTTGGAATGGCAATTTTGTGCTTACCATTGGGTTACTTTTTTGGGCAGCTGGCAGAACCAGAAATTCCGTTGTGGGGGCTAATTTCAGGTATAGTAGCATCATATGTAGAGAGATATGAATTCGGGTTCATAGATGATAATATTCTCATAGTGTTATTTTCTAGTATAGTGTTAGTGATTGGTCTAAATATTGGACCGATATAGAATACAAGATACTTTATTGAATGACTCTCGGTTTGATAATATGACACTTAGTGTTGGAGATGATTTGGTCGATTTTACCCTGAGAAATGCCAATAATGTCATTGGCGGGAATGAAGTTAACGCAGTAAAATATGCCCAAGAAAATGGCTTAGTAGTAGCGTTTGAGTGTAATCATTGCCCCTATGTCATAGCCAGTGTTTTGCGGATGAATTCATTGGCCAAATACTGCTTTGACAATGATATTGGATTTGTTGGAATAAACTCGAATGATTCTTCAGTATATGAAACAGATTCGTTTGAACACATGGTCAAGAGGGCTGATAAAGGCATGCCGTATCCATATCTGCATGATGAAGATCAATCCGTTGCTAGTAACTATGGCGCAAAAAGAACACCTGAGTTTTTCTTTTTCGACAAAAATAACTTATTAGTATACAAAGGGCGAATGGATGATTCACCAAAGAACCCAGCTGATGTTACATCAACAGACTTACTAGACGCGATTAATGCAGTATTAGCAGGCCATGCGCCTGAAATAAAAGCCACAGAATCTATTGGATGCTCAGTAAAATGGAAGGCATGATTTGATGAGTTGCCGAAGACAGTGTGATTGGGATGACAATCAAGTTTGTCGCAGTTGTGGCATAGAC
>QXXX01000087.1 GCA_009887195.1 Candidatus Poseidoniales archaeon
ACTATTGCTTGGATTATGTCTTGTACTATCGCACATTTTACCCACCGATATTTCACTTTTGATAAACGGAAGAATGTCAAAAACACGATGCTTGGAGCATATACTGTATATGCAATAGGTGGAGTACTCTCAACCATCTCATACAATGTGATATATTCTATGTTTGATTGGGAAATTAGAACGATATTCGTATTGAACATGGCGATTTGGGGGTTGTTTACCTGGGCGTCTATGCGATGGTTTGTCTTTGGCTATACAGATGATTAACGGAAACAACTAAACTTGTTAAAAAATCATAGATTTCCGTTTAAATTGTCCGTGAAGTTCATGGCTGATGAACGATACGATAGGCCATGCTGCCAGACACGATACACAAGTTGTCAAGAGAAGAGCGATTTTCCTACGCAAGATTACTAGCGTTCATGACAAGAGTTGATAATGAGTTAACTGTGGATGAAATGGCAATGTTTGAGCAACGACTCGGCACTGCACTATTGTCGCCAAAACAAAGAGAATTAATTCGTCACGCCTTGAAGTCACCTCCTTCGTTACAAGAATGTTTAGCCGGCTTAAGTGATGAGGCTGGCCGTTTAGCACTTAGAGATTCTATCTTAATGGCTGCTGCTGATGGTAACGTTGATGATGATGAAAAAGCTGTTCTTCTAGAGATAATTGCTCATCTGGGGCTACCGGAAGAATCACTCGATAAATTATTGAAATGGACTGTTGAAGGATACAATTGGATGCAATCCGGATATGATATTTTGAATGAGTTATCGGAGTGAAGCCCAGTGTTTTCTGATTTGGTTAATGAGTTGACCATTGAAGAGCGTTTATCCCATGCTCAACTAATGGTTGCTGTCGCTTCTGTTGATGGGGAGCTGGTATTAGAAGAACTGATCATGATAGAGTCGATTATGGGAAAATCAATGCTCCATCCAGAGATGCGTGTTGATGTAAGAAATACTTTATCACACCCTGTAGAATTGGAAAAGTCAATGGAAATGTTGTCAAAAAGAGGCAAGCAATTAGCCCTAAGAGATGCGATAATGGTTTCAGCTTGTGATGGTGAGTACGATAAAAAAGAAATTAGAGTAATCGCAAAAATTGCTAAATTAGCTGGTGTTGAAAAAACTAAATTGTCACAATTGTATGAGTGGGTCAGTGAATACTGGGAATGTTTTAACAAATCATCTACTATTTTTGATTAATTTATTTTCAATAATTTCCGCTTTCTAGACTTTTAATACTCTCTTGCGGCATAAACCGGAATTTTTTTACTCCATAGTAAAAATAAGATACGCTTCTTGGGAAACACGACTGTTTATTACTGATAAGTCAGTGGAAAGGGCGCTAGCGCTGAGGGAATACAATGGGACTACATCCAAAGATAGGAATCACAGGTCTTCCACGCAGTGGGAAATCTGCCGTAATGGAAAAAGTTCTAGGTATGCTTAGCGAAGAGAGAAATCGCGAGATTAGTCTGCGTGGAAATCATTCTGGAAAACCAATTATTGCTGGACTAAGAACTGAGCCGATTATTGAAAACGGTGAACGCTTAGGTTACAAAGTGATTGATATCATTACTGGAGATGAGGGCGTAATTGCTCACAAAGAATTCGACTCCAGGCTAAGGGTTCTTGGTTATGGATTAGATTTAGAAGCCTTGGAAAGAGTAGCAATTCCAGCAATTGAATATGCCAAAGAAGAAAGTGAGGTTTTAGTCATCGATGAAATTGGTAAATTTACCGTCGAAAGTGAAGCATTTGTCAATTGTGTCAGAGGCGCACTAGAAATGGACAAACCAACCTTGTTAACCCTACACAAGAAAAGCCGACATCCCCTGTTACAAGACATACGACGCAGAGATGATGGTCGAATACTTGAGGTCACCCCGGTAAACAGAGCCCTATTACCATATAAGATTCACAAATTGATGAGAGAGACATACTAGTCCCGTTTAATTCATCACTCATGCCATACTGGCTAGTTCATGGACGAGCCAAGCAAAGCGGCAAACCGTGTACTACTTGGCACCGGTTTAGGGCTAATTCTAGTCTGTGGTTTTGCCATTAGTGAACAACGAATGTCCCTTGATGAACTCGGAATTGGTCATCTTTTCCTAATTGGCGGAGTTGCGTTCTTGATACTATCCCGATTGGTAAGTTATGAAACTTCAGCACTTGCGAAATACTTCCCAAATGAGACAGAGCAAAATATGAAAGCTAGAATCCATGATGAATTATTACAAGCTGAACGCGAAAATGAGGTCGGCAATGCATGGGCAGAATTAGAAAGCAAAGTCCTAACTTCTGAAATTGCTCAAGAATCAGAGTAGATTCTTTGCGAATATTCAAGAATCCTCTACCCTACCGCTGGATGAGGCGATACAATGAGTGAGATTCCAGAAGGTCTGTATTATACCAAAGAACATGAATGGTTGAAGTTAGATGGTGACACTGTGACTATAGGGATAACAGACCATGCTCAACATGCGCTTACCGACATTGTTTACATCGAACTTCCCGATAGCGGTATGGTAGTTGACGACATGGGAGAATTTGCTGTGGTTGAATCAGTAAAGTCTGCATCACCTATTTTTGCCCCACTAAGCGGAGAAATTACTGAAGTGAATGAAGAATTAGAGGACACTCCAGAATTGATGAACACTAGCCCATATGGGGATGGTTGGATAATTAAAATGACGATCAATAATCCTGACCAACTTGCTAATCTAATGGATGCTGCTGCATACCGTGCTGAGATTGGCGAGTGAATAAATTGGCAACATTAAATGACCATTATGCACTTTATGTAGATGGTTCATGTTTAGAAAACAGAGATGTTTCTGCTACAACTCCAGCTGCTTGGAGTTTAGTAATTGTTACTGGAGACAATGGTCTGGGCAAAGGTAGTGGAGAAATTCTCGAGGAAACTTGGGGCCCTGTAATCACTGATTCCTCTGACTCTGCGTTCATAGGGGCGGAAGTTGGATCAAACAATACCGCAGAATTAACCGCCATTGCTGAAGCATTACGGTGGTTACTGATTGACGGGGGCAATCGGCCGGCAATTGTCCATACAGATTCTCAATATGCTGGTAATTTAGCAACTGGTAATTGGAAAGCCAAAGCAAACAAAGAGTTAGTGGCTATGGTTCAGAAATTGTGGCGAGAAGTGAGCGCTCTGCGCGAACTTAACTGGAGTCATGTAAGGGCACATAGAGGACACCGATGGAATGAAAGAGCAGACCACCTAGCAAACCGGTGCGTCAATAATCAAGCTCCAATGCCGTTGTCATTTTGGAAGCCTGGCCAAAGATAAATCATTTCAGCCTATCAGTAAGCCAGGTTTTTAACTCAGATGAGTAATCTAAATTGCGTAGACCATAATCGATTTGGGCTTTAAGCCAACTTAGCGGGTTGCCAGAATCATACCATTGATATTCACTCAAGTCAACTGCAACATATCCAATCGATTCCATCCAATACTTTTGCAACTCTATGGTTTGCATCTCACCATAATCATCTACACTAAACACATTGGTAAGCAGATCTAGTGAATTCTCAGCAAAGATATAACGCCCACACAAGACTTTGTTTGAGGGGGCATCTGGCTGATTTGGTTTTTCAACAACCTCGGTAATTCTATCATTGTCTAATCTAACTACTCCATAATTTACCACTTCTAAGTCAGGTAGTGCATATATTCCAGCACAAGGTAAACTAAATTCTTCATAAGCCATCACTAGTTTTTTTGAGGCATCTGATGGCTTAAAATTGGTAATACTAGAAAAATCTCGCGTGATAATATTATCTCCTAAAAGAACGATAAATGGTCCGTTAATTGCCGTAAGAGATTGCATTAAAGCATGACCTAACCCCAGTGGTTCATTTTGAACGTGGATGTGAAATTCAAGACCATTAAATGGCGAAAATAGTGCCTCGCTTATTTCTGGACGTAATTCTAAGTAAAGACCATTATTTTGAAAAAAGTTGTCAAAGTTTTTCTTTGGTGAGGTAATTATATGAATTCTTGATGCTCCGGCATTCGCTGCTTCAAGTACTAAATGAATCAACGCTGGTACATCAACTAACGGCAATGCTTCTTTTGGTAGATAAGCACTTGTTGGCAACATTCGACTTCCCAATCCGCCCGCAACAATAACTGCATCTTTAACCACGCTCATATAGAATCCCAAAGGGTACAACCTTTCAAGCATAACCCAACATGCGTTGTCATGGCGAATAACCCTGAGTGGCGGTGGTATACACTTGCTGGTTTACTGATGGTGATCCAAACTCTGTTTGATTTTGCACCTGCTGGCCCGTGGAATGCTCCATCATTCACCAGAGGTTTAGTCGGCCTTGTAGGATTGTGCTGTATCTATCTTGGCTGGTTTCGGTTTACCTTCAAATCAAATGGCATTATCCCTTCTATTAATCGATGGCAAACTCCTAAGGAGAGTTGGAAAAAAGTGCTAGTTTTTTCAATCTCATGTTTTGTTATCGTTGGAATCCTACAACTAAATGAGATTAAAGATTCTCTACCAGATACTGCTGGGATGATTGTTATGTTAATTGGGTGTTTGAGTATGCTAAATTCAATTTACGTTGGTTTGGTAATATCTGGGCCACTAAATGAAGCAGAAGAAGAATAATCAATCTAGGAAACCTAGTTCCTGATCAAGGGTTTCTAATGCATCATCAAGAGATGGTAGATTATCAGGGGCTTGTTTAGTACTGATATGTTGTGTCTTGGGCTCTGATCGAGGAATCTCCCCATTGCCAGATAACCAATCAAGCCATATTTCTGATGAGTGCTCTTTTCGTGCATTCATCAGTTGCCATAGCGGCTTTAAATCACAATTTTCAGCTGACAAATCAGTGAGTCTAGCGGCAAATTTATCGGGAGATATATCAACCATTTTGACAAGTAACTCTCGCATCCTTGTACGTACAACTTCGTCGCCATCCTGCCATAACAGCGGGAGTAGTTTTCTGCTGTCATCTGGAAATGTTTCAAAATAATCTCTTAGTGAAGGCACTATATTTCTCCTAACAACTGGCAGTTCATGCTTACTTAATTCTAATAGATTTTCGGCCCACAAATCAACATCTAAAAATCTTAAATCTGCGGATGTGTTGCTAACTGCAGCCAATACATCAGGGTCTTTGTCCGCTTTTAGTTGATTATAGAAAGGTAAAGCGTCAACTGTTAATCTTCTAAACAACCTAGTCAGAACATCGGCCATTGACCTTCTAATCATTAAATCGTCTCTCGCCATTAATAATTTAGCCAATTCGAGGCCTTTATCCTTATCATAATCAATTATCTTTGCTAAACATCGAGAAACCTGTACTGCTACTTGTTCATCTTCATCATTAGCTCTTCTACCCAAAATTTCGAGTAACTGTAAGGGTTCGATTAATTCTGGCCTTTCAAGCAATAATCTAATCCATTCAATCAATAATCTTCTACGGTCGACATTACTGGTTTCTAGTTCATTTAGTGTCCATCTCGCTGCTTCAATACCTGTTTTATGGGCCATAACTCCAGTGATACGTGGAACTACTGCTTGTGGGTTCCAGTCAATATTTTGAGGACCTGCCTCAGGTTGGGTGTGCCAAGATCCTGGACGTTCCCCAATTGCTATGGACTCCAACATATGATATCCTTGATGTATCGGTTGGCCAAGTGGGCCATTTGATAAGCCATTTAGTAAGGCAATACTGAGCCACCATCGTGTTATGTCTGGAGCAGATGGGTCCAGTGCTTGAGCTAACCAGTCATTATTAATTAGAAAAATTAGTCTCTCAGCAACCATATTGCTGCGTTTCGCCAACCATTTTTGATGAGTTTTATACGGGTCGTCAGTTAAGTTCATTCTATGTGGTACTACCAACTCTACAACAATGTTTAATTTGTGTTGAAACATTCCATGATCTATATTCAACAACGCTAGTCCTTGTTCGATTAATTCTTGAGGGGATAGCGGATGAACTGGAGGGAAGTCAGGGTCAATTATTGGTGGCTGAGGAAGTGGCCATGACTTTGTCCCTAGCTCCATTGCCTCAACAAGTAACGTCGCTACTTTTTCAAACACAACCTGAGATAACTCAGATCGACTTTTAGTCATTAATATCAACCTATTTTGGCGAATCAGATGTCAAGTTCGATATTCAGATTTTGGATTAATTCCTTGTATCTGTTACGAATTGTTACTTCGGTTACTCCAGCAACTTCGGCAACTTCTCGCTGAGTTCTCCTCTTACCGCACAAAACTGAAGCGATGTAGATAATTGATGCCGCGATCCCTGTTGGCCCTCGTCCGCTGGTTAGTTCCTTTTCTTGGGCAGCTTTGATCAATTCGTAGGCTTTTGCTTCAACTTCAGCATCCAATCCAAGACCTGAACAAAATCTCGAAATATAATCTTCCGGCCCTGTAGGCATAATCTTCATTTTTAGTTCTCTTACCATGAATCTGTAGGTTCGACCTATCTCTTTTCGACCAGTTCTAGACGCTTGTCCAATCTCGTCAAGGGTTCTTGGAACTCCACATTGCCTGCATGCAGCATACAATGATGCTGCTGCTACGCCTTCAATAGAGCGGCCTCTAATCAATCGCTTATCGACAGCTTTCTTGTAGTTAACAGCCGCTGCTTCTCTAACAGACTTTGGCAATTCTAGTCGGCTAGCCATTCGGTCTAGTTCAGCCAGAGCCATTGCTAGGTTTCTTTCAGTTGCATTGGAAACTCGGCTTCTTTTCTGCCACTTTCGCATTCGATAAAATTGAGAACGATATCTTGAGTTGATGGTTTTTCCAGAATAATCCTTGTTTTGCCAATCAATGTCTGTAGAGAGACCTTTGTCGTGGAGCATTACTGTCATTGGTGCACCGGTTCTTGCTCTTTGGTCACCTTGTTCTGGAGAGAAAACTCTCCATTCAGCACCTTGGTCAATTACATTATCTTCTAGAACTAATCCACAATCCTCGCAGACTACTTCTCCTCTAGTCTCGTCACGAGTCAAACTTCTACTTCCACAATCGCTGCATTTTACAATATCTTCAACTTGTTGTTCATCCATTTTCCATACCCCCCCTATAATAAAATTAGGGCAATACTCTTAACCCCTATCGCAAGGTTATATGAAACTTATGTTGTAATATTGGTAATCGTTTTTGCCACGGCTCACTCTAGATTTCTAAAATACACACTCCCCGTCATATACTTTTTCACAAATTTAGACGAACGATTATACCAACAAGTCCCTTGCCCGAAACGATTGGAATGGTTGTCGCGGCGTTACACAGACCAATTGCACTCACACCGGGGAAACGGGTTTTGTTTCTCACCAAGGATATGGAACTAATTAAACAACAACTTTACCATGGCCTAAATTTGCAGATGAAGGATATCAATCCCGAGGATTTACTTGACGACATCAACACTGACGTAATGACTCCTGCTTGGGTTTGTTTTGATCACGACCCCGCCGAAATTGCCAAAAACGCCTATGCTGGATTAAAACACAATGGTCTACGTGTATTCAATGAGAATGCACTGATTAACGGAGACTTTGAGGTCATAGTATCTGGTCAAAGAAAGGGCACTGGCTCTAGTAGAGAAACTGCAGCACAGTGTGAGCGTTGGGCAGGCATAAGAATAGTTATAGCTGCGTCATTTGCTCCAATACACGAAAGAAATAATATCAATCTTGGCCAATTAATGGGCGATTATAACATGCTACAGCGCCTCCAAGATGGAGAGGCATTACCCCTTGCCAAATTCACTGAAAAATACGATGCTGTCACAAGAATAATTATCGAAAAGGGTGGGCTATTTCCATTTGCCAAGTCACTAAAAAATAATGAAATCCAACTCCCTGAAATGGATACAGAAAATAGACCTATGACTATGGCTGAGAAAATAATTGCTCGTAACCTAGTTGGGCAAAAGCCCAACCAATGTGTCAAACCTGATGACCCGGTGATTACTCAAGTACAAAGTGGATACTCACACGAGTTCACCACTGCTCAAGTTCATACATTCCTTGCCCAAGAATACGGTGATGAGTATTCCTTGCCAAACCCTAGCAAATTTGCGGTCTTTGAAGACCATCTGCTGTATGCACATCACAATCCCAAATTTGTACCTTTTATGGATAAGGTACAAACCTTGCGAGACTTACAAAAAGCCTTCCAGAGCCACACTGGAGTTAGAGATTATTCAGCAGTCGATGGAGTCTCTCCAGGCATTTGTCATCAAGTGGCGCGTGAAGAATTTATTGAAGTAGGGGATTTTGTTCAAGCAACAGATTCCCACACGTGTATGGGGGGAGCGTCTAATGCTCTAACATGGGGCGTTGGGGCTACAGAGTACTCTAATTTGATTAGTTCAGGATTTACTTTCGTAAAAGTTCCAGAGTCAATAAGGTTTGAATTGTCTGGAATGCTTAATCCCGGTTGTACGGCAAAGGATGTGATTCTTCACATTCTTGCTGACCATGCAAGAGAAGAGTTGACCTTGAACAGATCAATGGAATTTGGCGGCCCTGGGCTGTCAAGCCTTTCGATTGATGAGCGGGCAACGTTATGCAATATGGCAACTGAATGTTCGGCGAGAACTGGAATCTGCGAACCTGATGAAAAATTGTATGATTGGATGAAGCGCTCAATGCCACACCTTGAACTGCAGCAAATGAGACAAAACGCAGTTAATCCTGACCAAGGAGCAGAATATACCGGGGGCGTCCACCATATTGACTTGTCCAAAATCGAGCCAATGGTAGCACATCCAGGCAATCCTGACAAAGGTGTGCCCAGTGATCCAACCAACGGTGCATTAATTTCTGAAATTGGTGAAGTTAAGATTGACATCGCTTACGGCGGGTCATGTACTGCGGGTAAAGAAGATGATATTGCGTACTATGCGCTAGTCTGTCAGGCCGCTGATGATTTGGGACTTATTGTCGCTGATGGAGTTGAATTTTTCATTCAATATGGTTCTGGTTTGGTCAAGGATTTAGCGGTTAGAAAAGGATGGCATGAGTTATTTGAAAAGGTTGGAGTCAAGTTAATCGATCCGGGTTGCGGCGCATGTATTGGTGCTGGACCTGGTGTGTCAATAAATCCTGAACAAATCACCGTTTCGGCTATCAATCGTAACTTTCAAGGTCGCTCTGGCCCAGGTAAATTGTATTTGGCAAGCCCCTTGACAGTCGCCACATCTGCTTTCACGGGCAAAATTACCTCTTGGACAAGCAACTTGTTTGAATGATAATTATGAAGAAAAGTACCAGCCTTATTGCTGCATTAATCGTAATTACTGGCATCGCTATTACAATTTCTTTGACCCAAGTTTTAATTTCCTTGTTTATTGATTACCTCACATGGTTTTCAGATAATGAATTATATGGTATGATAATTTTTATTTTGTTGTACATAGTTTTTGGCATAATTGCCTTACCGGCTAGCTTTCATAAATATCTTGCAGGAGTAATCTATGGCTTTGGACCTGGTATACTGATTGCCTATATCGGCTCTATGCTAGGGGCAATAGCCCCGTTTTTACTTGGTAAGAAATGGATGAATCCATACGCTAGAAAAGCACTTGCTAATTATCCCACTTTGAGTGGATTAGAACAAGAAATCGTTGACAGAGGCACCAACATAGTCGCTCTTACTCGAATTAGTTTGGTTATCCCCTATGGAGTATTAAATTACGCATATGGTGCAACAGAAGTAAAATTTAGAGATTATCTAATAGGTAATTTTGCGATGATTGTTCCTTCCATAATGTATGCATGGTGGGGTTCTCAAACAGTTATCACCAGTAATGGCATTGAAGCAACTGCAAAAACACCATTTGACATGCTAATCGTTGTACTATCCATTATTATCACTATTTTTATGATTGTCAAAGGTAAACAAATCATGGATAACTTGGAACGTCAACAAACCAAAGGCCCGGTAATTGAGTGATTTGCGGCGATTTTAGTGTTAGTTATTATGTACCGTCGGTAATCGAATTATTGTGTTGCTGGCCCGAGGTCATTCGGACCGAGGAGGACCAGAAACGGAGTGACAAAGATGTCAGGTATAGCACAAAAACTCGCGGCAAATCAGAAACAAGTAGCAATTTCAGAATTCTTTGAGAAGAATAAACACTTCCTTGGATTCGATTCTTTATCAAGATCTCTAATTACTGCCGTAAAAGAGGCGGTAGACAATGCTCTTGACGCCTGTGAAGAAGCGCGTATTTTACCAACTATCAACGTACAAGTTACCAAGATTGACGCAAAAAAGGACATAATTGAGCTAAAAGTCGAAGATAATGGACCAGGGATTCCGCAAAAAAGCATTGAGAAAGTGTTTGGTCAACTGTTGTTTGGTTCTAGATTCCATGCGATTAGACAATCGCGTGGGCAGCAAGGAATTGGAATTACTGGGGTTGTAATGTATAGCCAACTAACAACGGGAAAACCTACACATGTCAAATCAAAAATTGCTACTGAGGCTACTGCAGCGGTTGTTGATATCGGACTTGATACAAGAAAGAATAAAGCTACTAAGAGTAATTCAGGACGTGAAATCTGGGAGGAAGAAAATGGTGAAATAAAAAAGCATGGCTTAGAAGTAACCTGTCGAATGAAAGCCAAGTACCAGAAAGGTCGGCAGAGTGTCTGGCAATACCTACGTATGACTAGCATTGTCAATCCACACGCTGAGATCACTTTTACTGACCCAGAAGGAGAAATCCATTTTTGGCCACGGGTAACAGAGAGACTACCAAGAAAAGTTGAATCGATTAAGCCACATCCGCATGGGATTTTACTTGGACAACTGCAAAGAATGCTAAGTGAGTCAACGGATTCCAGAATGTCGGTATTTTTGCGAATGAATTTCTCCGGAGTATCTGGTAGGGCTGCCAAAGAATTGTGTGCAGCGGCAGAGATTGAAGTTAATGTCAAACCAAAATCGATGAAGCCAGAACAAATGCGCTCACTTTTAGAAGCTTTTCAAGGTGAAAAAATGTTCAATGGGAAGCCGGTGAAACTACTTAATCCGCCAACTAATTGTCTATCACCAATTGAGGAAATGCTCATCAAAAAAGGTCTATCAAAAACAATTGATTCAAGATATGCGACAACTATGACTAGAGTACCAAATGTCTCTCTGGGCAACCCATACCAAGTGGAAGTTGGGCTTATTTTTGGTGGCAATATGGCAGCTGATAAGCCGGTTGAAGTGTTACGTTTTGCTAATAGAGTACCATTAATGTATCAACAAGGTGGATGTTTACTCACAAAAGCGATTGAAAGTGTTGATTGGCGACAATATGGACTGGATCAACCAGGAGCAAAAGGAGTTCCAAAGGGTCCAGCAGCAATATTGGTTCACTTGGCGAGTACAAATGTTCAATTTACTTCAGAAGCAAAAGAAGCCCTTGCTGAGAATGGTGAAGTGATCGAAGAGGTCAGAAAAGCCATGCTGGAAATGGGCCGAGGTCTTAGAAAGCATCTAGAGAAGAAGAAAAAGATGGCAAAGACCAAAGAGAAATTCGAACTCATAAATGATATACTACCCGCCATTGCTAAAAAATCTGCAGAGATTTTAGAGAGACCTATACCAAATTTATCTGGTTCCATCACCAAAATCATGTCTGCAGTAATATCTGAAAGTGAAACTGTATGGAATAAAGCAACCAAAATGACGGATGTATCTATCAAAATTTACAATTATACTGCTCGAGCAAGGGCTTACACAATCCTAGCAACTTGGCCAGAGAAATCTGGCGGGATAATGAAAAATAATGTCTTTGGTGGAAGAAAAGAAGCAACCGGTGTTTGGGCATGGAAACTAGAAACTCTCCAGCCAGGAGAAAACCTGACTATTACTTTCAGCCTAGATGGGCTTGAAAAAGGTGATTGGACAGAAACAGATGTGTTTTATCGCGGTAGTCAAGAAATCATTGGCGCTTTGAAGATGGATGAAAAATACCTCGATGAAATCCGTAACCAAGAAAAGATTATGCTAGAGCTTGAAGCTAAATCAGAATCTGATTACATCGAGGCATCGCCAAACGAAGAAACTACGCAAAATGTGGAAGAGACACAGCCGGAGCCTGCTGTTAAACCGCCGACCGGACAAGCCACGTTATTTGGAGGTGAACTTTGATGGCACAAAAGCGCATGTCGGCAGAAGACACCAAGGTAGCCATGCATTCAGTAGTTGGTGAAATGTATGATAAAATTGTCAATGGTGAGCCTCCAACAATGACTTTACCTGTTAGAACAAAGACCAACATAGGGTTTGACAAGAAATTGGGCGTCTATAAATATGGCAAGAAGCGCTCGACTCGTGACGCAACAAGTTTAGGTTCGGCAAAACAACTACTCCGGGCATTACACGTCATTGAATTTATTGAAGAAATGATAGATTCTGGCAAATCTTCAACATTAAGAGAAATGTATTACATCTCCGAAAGTTGGGGATTGGGTAAATTTGGTAGCCAAAATGAATCAAATAATCTTGCTGAAGATTTAGAAATTGTGACAAAGTGT
This sequence comes from Candidatus Poseidoniales archaeon, assembly GCA_009887195.1. Classification (GTDB taxonomy): domain Archaea; phylum Thermoplasmatota; class Poseidoniia; order Poseidoniales; family Poseidoniaceae; genus MGIIa-L1. The sequence continues at coordinate 12,568 of QXXX01000087.1, forward strand.
CTGCGAGAAGATTTCAAATTACGTCCTGAAGAAGATGGGGCTAGAATGATTGGTAATCTAACATTGCAAGAGAGAAACAGGCGTGGAGAATGGATGAGAATCAATGCACGAGATGATGTTGGTGATTCTGGCTATGGCGTGCCATATAATGTTGAAAAAGAGAAAATCGAATTATTAGAACATGATATCAATTTCATCATGGCAATTGAAACAGGTGGTATGTTTGATCGATTAGTCGAAAATGGTTTTGATGAAGATTTCAAATGTGGCCTATTGCACCTAAAAGGGCAACCAGCAAGATCTACTAGACGAATTATCAAACGCATGAGCGAAGAATGGGACTTGCCAGTTGTTGTATTCCTTGACGGAGACCCGTGGTCATTCAGAATATTTGCCTCAATAGCCTACGGTGCCATTAAAACTGCACATATTTCGGAATATCTAGCAACACCATCTGCGACGTACTTAGGGATTACTGCTGATGATATCATGGCTTATGAGTTACCTAGTGATGACCTTTCAAAGAAAGATATCGAGGCGTTAAACGCAGAACTAACAGACCCTCGCTTTGCTGATTCATGGTGGCAAGAACAAATTAACATGATGTTAGAATTGGGCAAGAAGGCTGAGCAGCAATCGTTAGCCAAATATGGTCTAGATTTCGTAACAGATACGTATTTGCCTGAGAAATTAGCGGAATTGGGTCTTGCTTGATTTGTACAAGCATTGATGGAGGACTTCCGCCGAGGAATAGACATGGCGCAGAAATCTGGTAACCCTTGGGCTTTGCGTATTGCCATAATCGGGTTAGTCTTTATTTTACTTGGTTCTATTGCGATTTTTTCTAATGTTGACAAAATAGATGATGCTGCTAGTCCCAAAAAAATCAATGAAGCATCACTCACCGGTGATGGCAGTGTCACGGTTGAATTATCCAAAAGCTGCTATTCAGCAATCACTATAGATGATGAGGTCAGTAATGTTAGTCTGTTTAAAATGGCTGGTTCTAATGTCCAAGATGATCCAATAGCAACCAGTAATTGCAAAACAGATTGGACCCCGATGGACTCTGATGGCAGTAAATTTGTCATTTTAGAGGATTGGGAAATCGATGACAGTGGGGAGTATGTTCTCCAAGTAGTATGCGAAAATGGATGTGAAAATTCAACCGTTTGGTTAGTTGACGCAACCAGCGCTCAATGGAAATTACTTGAGCAGCCGGCACTCGTATTTGGTGGAGCAACATGTTGTCTTGGAATTATAATTCTACCAATAGCGTTTATCCTTTACCAAACGAATAAGAATGGTAAGGGCCCCAAAATGATGATGGTTGGAGCGAACGGTCAAATGATGCCAATTACTGATCTGACTCCTGAAAACATTGCAAAACTGCAGCAGCAGGCGGTTGTAGAAAAGGTAGACAACCCTTTTGCCGATACAGGTTTAACTGAATCTAGCGACTTTGTCGACGGCAGTGAAGATGTTCAAAATGGTACACTATTGACTACAGAACAGGTATTTGCTCTAATGAAAGGAGATGTTGATGAAGCACAAAGCAGAGTTAGTGATCCTTTTGCCGATTATAATCGTGTGCGCACAGAACAGCCGGTTAAGAAGGTCACCAACACAAAGGAAATCGCTTCATGGGATGAAGGGGATAATCTATTCACTAAACAGGAAGTTGAAAATAAGACAAAAACCGTTCCAAATAAGGTCGCTAAGACTGCTGAAGATAAGTCTTCAGCGAAACCTAATGCATGGAAAGATTGGGACGAAAATTAGGTGATTACGTGAATAAGTATATCTCGATTAGCATCACAATTATTGGTTTATTAATGCTGATAATATCATCATTAGCGGTAACCAATAATTTGAACGACTCCGAATCTGTAGATGCTATGCTACCACCTTGCACGGTAGAGCAAGGTTTGCCAGTTGTTGGACAGGATGAAGTGACTTGTTATTGGGGGATGTCCGGGGAAATGTTAGAAATTCCAAGTGAGGCTATTGCTGCTGATGTGGATGTACAAATATCTTGGCAAAAATCAGGGGTATGGATTGGTATTGCAGAGGCTTCAGAAGCAGAAAAATGTGAACTAAAAACAGACTATTATGAGTGTGAAAAAGATTCTGTCACCTTGATAGCAGGTGGGCCTACGTCTAATGGTGAGATCGTATGGAATCCCAGCCCAGGAGAATATCGATTTGTTGCCGGAGGCGATGATACCCAAACATTACAACAATTTTCTGTAGATTGGGAATATGAGGCTTCATTAAAGTCTGGATTGGCAATAACAATGATGGTTATTGGTGGATCTCTATTGATTACCGGGGCATTTTTACTTTACCAGAACCGGAATAACTGATTTGAAAAGGTTCTTCAATTAGGTAACCTTAGGTTTAGCAATATGGCAGACCTTGACCTCGCACTATCCCTTTTGCAGAACAAAGTTCGCAGGCAAATCTTAGAGAGACTTGTTAGAGAACCTCACTATCCGATGCAGTTGGCTGAATTGATTGGAGTGAGTCAACAAGCAGTAAAGAAGCATTTGAAGGAATTAGAAAAGGGTAATTTTGTGACTAAAATGAAAGTTCCAAGCGAAAAGGGTGGACCACCAAGAACAATTTATACCGTTCAAGAAGCTATTTCAATTAGAATTGATTTAGGTCCTGATTTATTTAATTGTGAACAACGAAAATTACCTGCAGGTGGACCTATGCGTTTATCGAGGAAGCTACCTGAATCCACTCATGCTGTTGCCGAGGTAGTCAGTGGGAGGAAACGTATCTCTGTCAGTGAAGGGGTGGCACATTTGGCAGAACTCAATCAGGTAATTGAGCAACTAGATGGTCAAAGAGACGCCCTGATTTCACTGCATCAACATATTAGAAACCGCATCTCGCAAGGAGTCGACAGTGATTTTGAGCAGTATGAAGAACGAGCAATGATTCATTCGATTATCGAAGCACCTGAAAAGCGGCTCGATCTTAACTTGTTAAGCAAGGAATTGCAATTAGGGCAACGGCAAGTTTCTGAATTACTAGAAGAAGTTAGAGCAAAACTTCAGCGCCAAATTTCGGAAAAGGCTGGCCACGTGATAGTTACGCCTGAAAATTCCAACCTGTTTTGGTGGTTGGGAGATTACAAGAAGTCTAATTGAATTAATCTTCGGATTCAAGTACTGAAACTAATGAAGACTGTTCAGCAATCCTCAATTTTGCTTCTTCTCTACGAGCCTTACCAACAAAGTAAACTACTCCAAGTAAAGATAGAGTGAGCAAAATTACGACGAATGGCAATGCTGTTTTGCCAATCACCTGGGATGCAACATCTAAGAATGGGTTAGGTGATTCCAATGGTTCGGAAACCGCTTTAACGTTATTCTTTTCACTACCTTCAACAATTTGGTTCATTGGGTCGACTACTACGTAGATACCCTTGCTTCCTGCAACTACTGGATATAGTAGATAAATTTCAATTTCTTTAACTTCTTCCGACGCATCAGGAGCAAGTAGAGCACCAACAACTTGTCGCATGACAATACTGTCTTCCGCACAGCCATTATCTTGTATCTCATTGATGATTGATTGGCTATCAACATCATCATATTGACACAATACTATCTCGATATCGACTGCATGGGTATTACCCTTATTTTGCAGCACAATACCAATAGGAATGGTCGAATCTATTTCTCCACTATAATCGGATATGATTAATTCACTTATTACCAGGTCTGGAGCTTTTAGACTCAACGTAACTACGAATTCATTGCTGTCTAGGTTTTCCCCCTGCCAAGATGGTGAGGAATCGAAATCGCCCCCTTCAGTCATGTCTCCTGCTTTTGATACGACTTTCAATCCAACAACTCTAGTGTCTAATTTAGCCGTAGTTGATATTTTAACCACTGCAATCATTTCTATTGTTTGGTATGGCGCCATTTTAGGCATCATGTAAACGAAACTATCACCTGACGGAATCATTGCACAACGAATTGAATCCTGTGCCTCCTCAACTGTTGCATAGAAGTTATCAATTTCTATTTGGCTAGCATCTCCTGCAGGTATTGGTTCAGATATCTCGACACACGGTTCGGGTACTTCCAAATCATTGCTTATCTTTTTGACAGTTCGCCACTCTACAGACCAACCACTCAAAGCACCCATCCCGGGAAGTTCTGACCAAATTAAGGCGTTTCCTTCCTGTTGTGCAGTGTGATTATTCAAAGTCGGCCAGTCTTCCACGTTACCGTTGTTGGTAATATTTACCGAGAAACTGACGAACTTGCCAGGTGCTGAAACTTTTACCGGATTGTCAACTGATGGGTCCATGTAAATTTCCATGTCGTAAAATTCATTGACATAGACATACAAGAAGTCTGAGTCCCTTTCTCTGGTCAACCTATTATCTTCATTCGGATATGCTTCTTCTGATAGCGTTTGGAATTCTACAACGTACAGTCCTGCCGCAATATCAAATTCTGGAACATTCATCAACACATCGAAGGTTTGGTCTGAATCTCTATCCAGTTCCTCAAGACTTTCGCGAGGTATAACAATATCCCAATGACCAGTTCTAACAGGAACACCAGTTGGGTCTGTGACCGTAGTTAGTCTGAAATCAAATCTATCTGGCCCGTTACCATTGTTGATAGTAGTGGTTGGTAGGACTATATTTTCTCCAGGATTGACTGCTATTGCAGAAACAGGATTGCCGAATGAATCGGTAACTGTTACCAATCGATCTGGTTCTCGCTCGATATCGGTTTCAAGGCTGTATTCATGAATCACGTTGATAGTATATCTTGCTGAGTCTGATACTTTTTGGTACCCTTCTAAGTTAGCTTGTAAAGTAACACTCTTAGAACCAATGCTAGCATCTTCTGGAACACAAAGTGTAACTCTTACCAAGTAAGTCTTGAAAGTAGTACCTGGGTCTAATTTCCACTCGATTGGAGTGCCAAGAGTCGCATCGCTTCCCCCAAGGGTTTGAGAGAAATCAACATCTACGACCCAGTTTGATTGTGCCCAAGTAGCCTCGTCGATGTCATTTGGCTTTTCATCTGGAGCACCAGGGGTGCTAAATATTAGATTTCCAGACTCAAAATTCTTGGTAACATCTTGTTCAAAGGTGTGGCATTGTCCCGCCATTACTTCTTTTTCACTGTCCTCTGGAAGTAATTCTTCGAAGACGATATTCCCTTCGGATTGTATAGATACGAAGATGCCTAGTTCAAGAATGTCATAAGTTCCTTTGTCTACAGACTTAATCGGTTCTCCTTCAGACCAACCTTTCAAGTAGATTACAAATGCACCTGGATCTTCTGTTGATGGCACTTTTACAGTGAGTATTTTGGTAGTTGATTTACCAGGATCAAGTTCGACACGTAGCGGGAAAGTGATCTCCCAACCAAATGGTAGTAACCATTCTTGTTGACCTTCCAAGGTATTTGGGTCCCAGAAGAGGAAACTGTCCTGAACGTTCCCGGTATTAGTTATCGTAATTGAGAATGTTGCTTGGCTTCCTTGTTCGATATCTTGTACACTTAGTGATGTATCTAGGCTTATCCCATGAACAACATCCATCAATGTCAGAGTTGTTAGATCTGATCTTATAGCTGGGTCTTTGTAGGATTTTGCGGTAACTACTATTTGGGCCAACTCATCTTCATTTGCTTGATAAATAGTTGGTGCTTGGACTCTTAGATAGAAATTAATGAATTCTCCACCTTTAAGATAAATGGGCGTAGTTGGAGTGATTTGGGTTTGATTGTTGGCAAAGAATAGTTGCACGGTCCAATTTGTTGGCACTCCTGAAACATTTATTCCATAAGTATCTGCAACTAAATCAATATCTCCCGGAGTTGAGTTATTCATTGTCATGTTGTAAAGTGTTTGTTCACCTGGTTCAATAACGTGATAGAACGTTTCACCGAGAGCCAGTTCTACATCTACTTGACCGGTTAGAACATGTGAATAGCAGATGGTAAATGCACCATTTTGCTCATCATTACATTTGTTTCTGTCCGACCAGCCAACGTGAGCCCCGCTTCCTAAATCATTGGCAAATGCTGGAGGTATTCCGATCTCAGGTCTACCTGCTGTATCTGTGCCTAACTTATTGCTAGCCCATGAAGTAATTGAGACAATATCCCATGGATCAAGAGCGAACTCTCCTGTTCCAACAAGGTCCGTTTGATTCAATCTAGTATACTGTACCTCTTCCCCGGCAGTGACATTGCCAGAATCTACCCACGCGATATGAACATTGTTTTGATCATCTGTTAGCAAGGACGGATATATCGAATGTCCAGACCAAGGACGATTAGCCGCCAAACCAGATAGTCCTTCCACATTCGAGATAGGAGTGTCTTCTATTTTCTTTATCGCGTAAGTTGAGAGCCCTTCTTCAGCACCGTCAAATGCCCCAGCTCCCTGTAATCGAAGTTTGGTGTAGTATACCTCATAATTGGCTGACTTTTCAAACCCATAATCTCTGCCGTCCATCCAGGCAATGTGTGTGTTACCTTGCATATCAACGCCAATTGAGGGATGGAACGAGTACGCATCATCGATAGTAACTCGTGTATCATTAACTACAACAAGATGGCCTTCTTCTGCTGAACCAGTATCTTCGATATAATTGCCATTAACCACGCTGTGACCAGTAGCTCCAGGCGTCCAAGTTGGGTCGTTTTCCATCTTGGCGTAAGGATCTAAAACAGTCATGTAGATTTCTCTAGAATTATTTGTTGCAACGAAAACCATTGCTTCTACCAATAGGGCCATAGCACCTGCTCCGCCGCCGCCGGATGGGAATTCATACGCTTGCCCTCCAGCATTTACCGTTCTAGGATTATTTGAAGGGTCAGCACCAGGGCAATTTCTTGCCTGTGTTGATACGACGCCGTTTGGACATTTGGCCAAGTCAAGGAAATGAGACTGAATACTACCCGCACCGCCGTAGCCTTGTCCATATAGGCCAATTGGGATTACTCCAGCCTTAACGCAATTATCGTGAGCCTCATCGATTGAATTGATATCATCTGCTTGTTGGGATGGGTCGCCATCTTTAGGGCCTTCATCAGAAACCGGTAAGACGATTTTAGTGGCATTTGGGTTCCACTTGTGATCTGCCGATGTTGCCGGATTTCCTGGAACATTGCCGTTGGTATCTTTCCAAGATAGACAAGCCCAGTTAGTTCCTGGTCCCCAGTCTTCTCCTGAGCTGCCAGAATATGGATTGCCGTTGTAGATAGTATTGCCTAGAGACCTTATTCCGCCAGAATCATCTCCATCACCAAGCGGTGTGGATCTTGGGCCAGAGTTTTGATTGAATCCAGCGCAATCTCCACTGTCGGCTGCGCTTGGAAGTCCAAACCCGCCATCTAGCCCGTAAATTGTTTCATAAACAGTCATGTTGGCAACTTCAAGTAAAGGTTTGATGCCCTCAAATGAAGAGCCATCCGAGAATGTTCCACCGTAAATTACCGTGCATACATCGGCCCATTCAGAATACATCGAACCTGAGGTGTCAATCACGAAAACAAGTTCTACTTTGCCGCCTCGTGTATCGTCCCAAACAATTTGCACTTGGTCGTTAGCATCAACAACAATGTCAGGATGTCCTTTGTGCCCGATAATTGGCGTAATCAATGTGTCATCAAATAGTACAATGACGTCGTTGGTGACAAAGTCAGGTTGAAGCATGCTGTAGTATATTTGTGGTTGATTGAAGAATTTCTCTTCGGAATCATATTCGTCTTGCCATGCGATGTGAATATTGCCTTGGGAGTCAACATCAATAGATGCCCAGTCTCTATCTTGAGCCCTTTGAGACACTACAGTGTCATCAATACCTGTTATTGAATTATCAGTAGATGATTGTCCGTTGAATGGTTGAATTTTGTAAGGGCTAAGAGCAGTATACATTATTTTGTGAGTCCCTGATTTATCCGTCCATACAATGTGTATATTGTCATCTGCATCGGCTACCACATCAGGGTGCCAAACTTTGTGAATTCCTGCATTGGTAATTTGAGTTGCGTCAATCAATGTTTCTCCATTACTAGCCACCATCGAATAGTACAGATGCAAATTATTCCTTGCCCATATGATGTGAACATTGCCTTGACTGTCTCCGACTATTGCTGTTTGCGTGTCAGATGCAGATCCGCCATCAACAATTTGCTGAGGTTCAGTAATTACTACTGTGTTGGCTTCAGCAAAATCGCTTGCAACTACCATTCCCGAAAGGGCTGAAAGAAGCATAATTGTTACTAAACTGATTGATTTGAATGTTTGACTCATGGATAACCCTCGCTTATAGCGGCTTTAACCATCTCCTCTTCATACTTAACTGCGACCCATTCAGGTCAGTTTTTAGGGTTCCTAAACTAAGCCCATTCTGATGGGTCAAAACTAGTGCCGAAGGACATTTTTTCATCAAATTCAATTTCGGGACTTTCTGCTTCAGTTTGAGTAATGTCGATGTTGTTTAATCGTTCTTTTTGCGCAGCCTCGCGATTTTCCCAATCATCAACTGGGCCGGGTTTGCCAACCCCTGGACCATATGAATATTTTATTTCATGAATTATTCCTAGTTTGGCTAGCCAAAGACGCCTTAGAGAATGCATAAATTCATGCTTTGTTATTCCATCAAACCATATTGGCAAACTGACATTGAATGCTTGAAGAGGTCCAGGTTTCTTATTGGCGTCATGCCCCATATGAATCCCCCAGTCTACAGAGGAGCTAATCAATTGAAGGCGGGCTTCATGGATCCATTCAGACCAGCCATCGGTATCATCTTTCATGTGGTTTTTCATTTCTTCTTGTTGCCCTTTATCTACTCTAGTCATACTAGAAATGGCAACCAAGTCGCGGTTTTTTGGAATGACTACTGCAAACATATGCCCTTGCTTTCCTTGTGGATATTTTATCAAAATATGAGCGTGCGCTCGCCCATCGGGTTGTTCTTTGACAAAGAGCCTCTCCTCGCCTAACCACTTCCTTACCATGGACACTATCTCGGCTGGAGTCACATATCTAGCGAGAAACTCATCTCGTTTCAATTATGCCCATGATTCAATCGAAATCTGCCAATTCAACTTTTATTTTATCTAACAGAGAGGCAAGTTCTTGTTTATCGGAATTAGAGATTATAGTCCTTCGATAAGAGCCCCTAAGATCAACATAATCATCCCACACCAAAGAGAACAATCTTCCGGTTAGTAAAGAGGCAGGGAACATCAACAACCACAGAATTACAATTGCAGAACCAACTGCTATGCTTCCCTGGCCAAGAACCGTCGTCCAATCAAATCCAAACGTGGTGTCAATCTCGCCTGATTGCCAAAACAACAAAGCGACAATAATAGTCGATGATATTGGCCAAATCGTAATTGAGCCAAACATAGCCGCTAAGAATTGATATGATGTTCTAGCATCGATTCCCTCATCAGTCGAATCTCCTAAAATTCTACCAAGAGCAATTTGCGGAAGCAAAGAAAGCAGGAATACTGGTGAGAGGAGAACAAATAAAGCACTTCTGGAAATTGCCAACGGTGTTTTGATTAAGTTGCCTCTTCTTAAACCGGTAGATTGAGCGTTTAAATCCCGTCCATCTAAACCATTATTATGCAAAATCTCGGCAGCCTGTTCGGCTTTTTCCGCCAATGGATGGGTTATCTTTGGCGGTTGTAAATCATCAGTATCCAAAGAACGTTGTTGGTCGGAAAAGTGAGTTCTAAAATGGCGTGCTAACTTCACCTCATGACTCCAAGATGTAGGAGCTTTACCATCAAGCCTTCCCTTTACATGACCGAGAAGTTGTAGCCCGCGGTACTCTTCCCATGAATTAACATCCGGGCTAAGTGGTACTAATTTCTCTCTTAGATTATCACGAAGACGAAATACTGATTCCGCTGGTGGTTCTGACCAAGTGCCATCTCTAACTGCTTCTATCAAATTGTCCGGAATATCTTCACTCTCAACCTGAATTGGTTTGCCGTACTCGACCCATACGTCTGTCCTGAAGTGTTCTTTTTGCCTAAAATGAAGTCCTAATGGAATCAATACTGGCAGTGGTTTGTCAGACGTTGCAGCCAAAGCCCCCGCGGCCAGTACTGTCCTCATTGGCCCAGTGCGAAATCTAAGCATGTAGGAATTATTGTGGCTCGTTCCTTCAGGGAATAATACGCACCCATAGCCATTAGCAATTCCCGAAGCGAGAGTCATCAATGAACGGCCGTTGAGGAAATTTGCCTCTTCTTCTGTACAACCACCTCGAAGTAATTCCGCTTTCCTGACCACAGGTTGTACCGCCATTCTTCTGGTCCACCAGCCAAGCATCGGTCGAGTTACTAAGTCATGACGAGCCCCTAGCACAAAATATCTAGGGTGATTAAGTGTTATTTGTAAGGCGTCAAGCACTCCGTTGGTGTGCCAAGCACAACACAGCGAACCTCTATCTATTGGAATATTTTCAATGCCTGATGCTTCAAGTGAACGAAATTGCACCTTACTTATTCTATTACAAATCCAATAAATTAGTTTAGTCCAAAAATAAGAACCCGGTGTTTCCCCTTCAAAAGATGGCATTGGAGTAGTCAATAATTTATCCATCTTCATATTTTTTGCTGACTTTGATAAATAAGGTAGGGCATCACCATGTTGGTCTAATACTCCATCGTTCATATCTTCTGGATCTGGATGCTTCATGATGTCAACTCCGCAACTTGTTGGGATATTTTCGCAAGTTTTGCGTGATCTGGTTCGCCAACTAGGTTCGTTTTTGGCCACATAGACATCAATGTCAAACCTCCGTCCCCCTTCGTTCTAGGTATTACATGTACATGTACATGAGGTACTTCTTGGCCGGCGAGGGGCCCATCATGTATGCAGATGGTGAAATCTTGAGTAGAGAATATCTTACCCATTTTTTGTTGCGCATCTTTTACTCCTGAAAATAACCCTGCAATTTCTTGGTCATTAAGCTGCGATAGTCTGCTTACTGCCTTGTGAGGAACTACCAGTGTATGGCCTTCACGTCGTGGGAAAATATCTAGAAAAGCATACCAGTTATCACCGCGGCCAATCTCGTGAGATGGAATTTCTCCCGACAGGATTTTTTCGAATAATGTTTGGTCGCTCATATCTAGGCTAGTACAACTCAGTTTTTGTTTTTCACTGAGGTGCAAGCACCCAATTGTCTTTCTTGCCCTTCCTTACTGCAAGAGTGCCAATATTACCATCATTATCAACGGTAATGTGGTGGATCAACTCGGGGTTTTCATCTTTGAAGTCCGCTCTTTTATGTACTCCACGTGACTCGTTTCTAGCCATTGAGGCACGGATTGAACAGGTGAGTAATCGAATACCTGCTTGTATTCGAGTCTTGGCGACAAAATTGGTATTGGCAATTAGTGAGGTTTGGTCTAAGTGGATAGAATGCGCTAATTCTGCGGCTTTAGATAAATCTGCCAAGTAGTTAGACAACTCTTCTGCGCTATTGGGGCTTGAAGTAAATTTAGTTGCTACGTCAAGAAGCATTGAATCAATTGAGCCTATTCTTCTTACAGTCTCAGCAGATTCCTCATCGCCCGTTGTGTGGTGATTGTCAATACAGTTTTGCAGTGCTAGGACCAAGTTCTCGGTGTTAGCAAAGGATTGGGATTTGACCCACTCAGATGCATGAGTACCAGCATTGTTTCCGCCTGACAAACTGTCCAATAGTCTATTTCCCGGTAGTGTTCCTGCTCCATTTAATCCAGAGCATGCAGAATCCCCTGCAGCGTAGAGTCCGGTAAACCATCTTGACCAACTTCCGACAACAGCTCTACCGTGTTCATCTGTTGGAATTCCTCCGATAGTTTGCTCAACTCTATTTTCAAGTCCGACTGTGAATTTGTCCATGTCAACGCCTGTGGCGCTTTTTACTGTTCTAAATACCGAGTTCCACCATACTTTGTTGTCCCCCATGTCACGTCCATCTAAAACGGCTGGGCCTGTTTCTAATACGGTTTCACAGAGTTCGGCCATTGAATCCGCCGAAAAGGCGTCCCCAGAGGCATTACACAGACTTGCTCCGTACCCCAAGATTGAGGATGATATGCTTAGTTTTGAGTTTGCTACACCTAATGGCGTTTTAGCCATAAATTCCATGCCCCTCAATGGCATGCCAGCCTGTAAAGCTAGATCAATTCCAAACCCAATAGCAGTTCCTTGGAAGAGTCCTTCAAAACCACCATCGGCAATAATTACTGCCTTTGTTTGAATGGCAACGAACTGTCCGTTTATCATATCTAAAGTTACTAAACCATCGACTTTTTGATTGGTTTCTACCAGCATTACTGGCAATTGGTCGCTGCGCCTTACCACGCCATATTTCATGCATTGTTCTTCCAAAACTTGCTGTATATCACGAATCGATGCGTCGCCTGCATCTACTAGCCTTGGGCTATTATGACCTATTCCTTTGTGAGTTGAAGGTAGCCCCTTAGAGTCTCTACTGAATACAACCCCAGCTTTCTCCAAATGGTTCATTTCGTCTATTGCGCTACTTGTCTTACTAGCAACAATATCTTGGTCACAAAGAAAGTATCCAGATTTGATGGTGTCTTCGCGATGACCTCGATTGTTCATTTCCTGAATCGATGCGGCAAGTCCGTCTAGGGCTGATTTATCTCCGCTGCCTAAAGCAGATGAAGAAATTAGTAGAGTTTTAGCCCCATGTTTGGCAGATTGTGCCGCAGAACGCAATGCTGCGGGGCCATCGCCGATTACAAGAATATCCCATGCTTCCATAGTTCATCACCCAGTAGACAATCCGAGGAGTGACTGGGAAATAAGCAAACCGCATGAACCTGAAAAAAAGTCTCCATGGTTAGGTGGAAATAGGTATGTCCATTTCGCCGATTTTTCTGGCTTTTTCTAATCTCAGCATGCGTTTCCTGAGTACACTAGTTGATGATCTACTCACCTTGGTTGTCAAAATTTTAGATTCGAGAACTACGCCTTCGTCGTCTCTTAGAACAACTTGAATATTGGTCTTGCCGAAAAAATCTCTATTCCAAGCCACATTCATCCACAATACAACGCCTTTGTGAAGATATCTTGGCAACCAATCAAGACTATCTTCCTCTTTTGGTGCTGATAATTTTAGAGCGTTTCTAGGCGGAGGGCAAGCCTCCAATTCAAATCGGTGAGTTCGAGATAATGGCTCGCCATTTGGCACTAAAACTTCAACCCGAACATTACGCTTTTCAAACGTTTGATTATTCAAAACAATAAACAGGTTTGTTGCGCCTCCCACGCAGATATCATCTAGTGCGACATCCATTCGCCACTTCGCCCTAGAGATTTCGGGCCTGCCACTCAGTAAATCAATTTGCAACCTATTTAGCAGATTAAAAGCGCTAGGCTGCCAGGCTTTTGCATGAGAGATTAATCTTTGAATCGTGCGCCAATTGAAATCTGTTTCTGAATCATACAAGATTGGTTTTAGTTTACCTTTGGTGATAAATGAAGAAAACTCTTTGCCAACTTCCTCTGTGGATAATTCTTTTTGGTCATGTAAATATAGCAAATACAGCAATCTTTCGAGTGCTTGACGCTTATCATAACCTGGCATTAGGGCGACATGAAATTTCTTTTTCCATTCTGCCCAATCGAGTTGTAAATCCGGATCTAAGTGTGAAGAAACTAAATCACTTAGAATGCTGCCCAGCTGGGTTTGGTGGTGCGTTGGTGCATGTAAAACTAGATTAGGAAATTTATCGCCGAGTTGCCTAATGTTTAGGTTAGTATACTGGGCATGTAAAGTATAGACAAAACCAGTAATCACTGAAACCATTAATGCCAAATTCCAAGCTACAGAGCCGGATTTAGTAGCTGTAGCGAGTACAATCATTGAAAATGAAACACCTACTAATACAGTGCTAATCAAATTGTATCTTCTATGATCTCTTAGGCCGTCAATGATTCGGTCAATTCCTGGCTGAACTCGCAAAGTGTGGCGCTTCCCATCTGAAAAACCGCCTTGTTCACGCAACGAAAGTCTAGCTTGCATTGCGTGCCAAGCAGATTCAACAGCAATAATGTTAGGGAGTATGGCAAATAATGCCGGTATTGGCAAAAATATTACTACCCAATTCAAGTCTGAAATCTGGGAAGGGAAAAATACCCCCAGCATGGCGATAAAAGACAGTAATAAACCAACAATCGAGCGCCAATATATCAAAAATCGATTGCGGGCAAAGTTACCTACTAATTTTCGGCGGTTTTCTAATTGCTTCCATTGAAACCTGGTCTTTTCTAGTGGATCTTCTATTCTTTCGAAGCCATGACCATATGGATCGGGCAACTCGAGAGCCGAATCGAAATCATTAGACTGTTTCTTGGCCATACTATCTGGTCCTGCACATGCTTACATTTTTACTAATTGCCTCATATTATACCAATGTTGAGCCTTTTTGAGCGGGCGCGGCAGGATTCGAACCCGCGATCTTCGGCTTAGGAGGCCAACGCATTATCCAGCTGTGCTACGCGCCCAGCCTTTCCAGTTGCATACTCATGATGAGTATTGCTATCAATTTGCTAATTCAGAAATTTGAGCAACATCTAATAAAAATCGCTCTAATACAATTCTTGGTTGTGATGTTTTGAAGACTGAGACTTCGCATTTAGCCAAACTTATCATAATCTCGGAGAGCAACTTATCGCCAACATTCATTCGGCCCTCGGTTAACAAGATATGCAGATGCTTGACTATATCTTCAGCCTCTAGATTTTGTTTATCCATGATTTGATCTAGTAAGCCCATAGCACCCTTTAGAGACCTTACATTTCTGCCATTGGTTTTTTCCCAACGCCAATCGTGTACTTTACCTCGCATGGCTTCTTCGAGCATAAGTTGAATCTCTCGAATCTTAGTTGAGGCAACAAGTTCTTGTAGATTATGACGATTGTCTAACAAATCTCTTTTTCCCATCAATTCGAGGATGAATATTGCTTTACGCAAATTGCCATTGCTAACATGCGAGATATCGCCAACAACTCCCCTAGCACATTCCAGTTTTTCCTGTTCAACAAATTCTTGTAATTTGGCTTCAATCTGTTTAGATGAATATCTAGAGAAGCGAATGTGTTGAGTTCGGCTTCGTAGTGCCTCGATTAATCGAGAAGGAGTGGTTGTAGTAAAAATAAATCTCGAGGTTAAACTACTATGTTCCATCATTCTTCTCAAGTATGCTTGGCGTAGATTACCCAGATAATCTGCGTCCTCAATCACTATGATTCTCGATAGTTGTATTTTCCCGTCCCTCTTAGTGTTAAAAGTCTCGGCGCCCGATGGTGGTCCTGGATCGTTTGGCACATCGGCTAAGGATTCGGTAAAGATGTCTAAACTAGTTAATCCCGCCAAAGAACTACTTGACCCGCTTGGCCTTAGAAACTCCTCAAACTTTTTCATTGCACCAGGCATTCTCGAGAGGTCTTTAGCATTGAGGATATGAGTTGTTGCTTTCCACCCCGGACCTAATAATTGTCTCGCCACTAAGCGCATTGCTGCGGTTTTCCCAACCCCGCTGGGGCCTGAAAGAAGTAGGTGCGGAGGGTTAGTTCCTGTTGATGCGGTTTCCAGTGTATCTATGATGCTGTCAGCTAATAGTAAGTCGGAAAATTTAGTCGGGGCTTTTGTCTCTAGCCACGACGTCATAAGACAATTTACCGGGCGGCGGTTATTCAATTATCCGCGTTGTCTTCACTCGGCTATAAGTTTCTTAGTACCGGTTCTACGAAGTTTCATGAAAATTCTTGAACCGCACGCTTTACAACTAATTCCATTACGCTCTCTGTGAAACGATTCTATGCTGCCACATACTGCGCATTTGTAATCTACTAGTTCAACCATAGTACTCAACTCAAGCCACCCGACTAGTCTTCCTTTCTTAACCTGTTTGTCGCGAGTTGGATTAATGCGATGCTAAAAAGCAGCATTTTGGGAGGTTTGGCGCCCACTCCGGGAATTGAACCCGGGTCGCAGGAATGACAATCCTGCATGATAACCTCTACACCAAGCGGGCGTGTTCATAGCATCCGGAGCGCAACCGCTATTTAAGCCGCGCCATGTGGGTCGAACGGGGAGTAACTAGATGGCGAAGAAAAAAACCTCGGCTGAAATGGCTCGTGAACAATCTGAACTTGCTAAAGTAGAAGGTATGCTAGGCGATGCTTTTGGCAGTTTAGGCGGCCTTGAACAATCAACTGAAGAAGAGATTTCAACAGAAACTTCTGATGCGGTTATAGATGAAACTGAAAGTGATGGTGTTGAAGTCAGTGAAACATCCGAAGCAAATGATTCAGAAGCCGAAATAGCAACGCCTCCTACTGAAAATGAGGATTCGGATCAACAACAAATCGTTGAAGCGCCGCCAGCGCCTCAGACCGGACCGCCATCAGGGCCTCCTAGTAAAGCGCCTAGCGGACCGCCTTCAGGTCCACCAACAGAAGGGCCAAGCAAGGGACCACCAACAGGACCTCCTAGCAAAGCGCCTAGCGGACCACCTTCAGGTCCACCATCAGCACCGCCAAGCAAAGGGCCACCATCAGGGCCTCCTAGTAAAGCGCCTAGCGGACCACCTTCAGATCCACCAACAGAAACGCCAAGCAAGGTACCACCACCAAGACCTCATAGTGAAGCACCCCCCGAACCTACTTCTATTGGGCCAGAAAGTGACGCTCCGGTTGAGACGCCTGACACAGAAGTACCTGAGCAGGTAAATGAGGATAACAACGGCTCTGAAGAGGGCGATTCTAATGAAGTGGCTACTGAGGATAAAAAGTCCGAACTAGAAGAAGATGTCAAGCCTAATGAGGAATCAAATGAACAAGATGATGCTGAACCTATGGAGGCTGAAGCAGAGGAAGTACCTGATGAGAAACTGACCAGCGATGAGGAAAATGATAACGCTGAAAGTGAGGGAGATATTCAACAAAAAGAAGCTGAGATTGCAAGACTTGCTGCGGAAGTAGAACGGCTAAGAAGTTCTATGATTGGAGCTGCTGAAGTGATTGAAGAGTTAGAAAATCCACCTATGCCGCCTATTGTTGAGGAAGATGTGGTAATCGGTGCGCATACTGTTGCTGACATAGCTAGAATGGCTAGGCAATTAGATCGTGATGAACTAGTTAGAGCCTCAATGGGCTCAATTGCAATGCTCCATCCGGAAAGCCCTGAAGTATTAATCTCGACAAAGCACAGCGCAATGTTACCAAGAATGAACGAGAAAGACATCTGTGCGGGTAAATTAGGTGGGAAGACCCCAAGAGGGGCTCCAGAAGATTGGCGAGTCCTAGAAGTGCTACTTGCGTCTGCCAGTTTGGTAACTGGCGGCCCTGCAGCAGTAATACACGCTCATGGACCTTACACAACAGCGGTAAGTTGTGAGCAAGATTTAGTCCTAATGCAGCCAATAGACGAGATTGGCAAAGAGCAAATTGGCAAAATTATCATTGTTGACCCAGACTCCGAAAACCCTGAAGAATTCCTTCGTCAAGTCGCTGAGGCTTTGCAGCAGGGTGGAATGAGATGCGTTGTGGTTAGAGGTAAAGGGTCTTATGCAGTGGGAGCAGATTTGGATCAAGCATGGGCAAATGCCGCAATGCTAGAACATAGTATGAAGATTGTAATGCTAGCCAGGCAAGCTAATCTCAAAGTATGACTGAAACAGGAATTGATAAACGCTGATAAGAACCTCACAACATGAACAAGCGGCCTAAGATTGCTGTGTCTGCATGTCTAGTAGGGCAGAAAGTTAGACACAATGGTGATGCCGCAGAATCTAGAGTATTGACTACAGAGTTGGCCAATTATCTAGAAATATTGCCAATATGTCCTGAAATTGGTATAGGAATGGAAGTGCCAAGGTCAAAACTTAGATTAACAAAAATTGATGGGAAATTAGCCCTGGTAAATCCAAATGGTGGAGAAGAGTTCACCAATAAAATGCTTTCATATGCTGAAATACAGTCAGACCTGCTAGCTTCTGAGGGTATTTGCGGATTTGTTTTTAACAACGATTCGGCAAGCTGCGGATTAGAGTCTGTCAACGTTTATCATGACGATAACCCCACACCAATACAGAACGGGCGGGGCCTATTTGCGATGGTCTTCACTTCGCTTAACCCACACATCCCGGTAATCAATCAATTACGTCTATCCGACCCGCGCCAAGCCGAACATTTCCTTGCCCGAGTGCATTTTCTAAATGAATGGAAAAAAAGTGGGGAAAATGGTTGGGATGCTGGTAAAATTATGCGCTTCCACAACGAGAACAAATTGTTCTTACTTAGCCGAGCACCCCTAATGAAAAGGCTTCTAGGAAGACTAATTGCTACCAGATTTGACGAAGGAACTCATCCTGAGAATGTCGCTTTAGAATACATTACTGAGGCACAAAAAGGACTTCAAACATTGACTAAGAACGGCAGAATTGCCCACACTATGGAGAGAGTTTTTGGCAGGTTCTCTAACCAACTATCTAAGGCTGAAAAGCAAGAAGTCGTCAAATTGATACATGGATTTAGAGAGGGTGTTTTACCAAGATCTGCCCCGCTAGATATGCTTAATCAGTACCTAACAAGATACAACATGGATGATAAGAATCTAAACAGATTCATCACTTCAGTTCCTTTAGAAATGGAATTGATGGCTAATGTTTAGTCAAATTTGTATTTGTATTTTTGATTCCTGTACTCTAGTTGGATAAACTTGGAGATCTTTCTGTTTGGACAGCTTACCAACAACTTTTCCAAACGGAGGGAATAGCGGGAATGGTGCCCATTCAACTAATTCGCCATCGGCAATTTGGTGTGTTGTTTGATGTAATGGACAACGTATACAATCATCCTTGACTTTACCGCCCCAAGCCAGCGGCCATCTCATGTGCCTACACAATGCTTCAGTAGCGAAGTATGCACCTTCATGCATTCCTAGTAGAACCATTTTACCGTTGACTCTGAGCATTTTCTTTTTGCCGTTTTTCAGCTTTGACACCTTTATTGCGTCGTGCCAATTTAATTCCTCAGTTCCTGACATTTGCCATACCTCCATCTAAATTAAGCACTTGGCCGGTGAAATTGTCTGGTGCCTCTGTTAATAACCATCTAATAGAAGTGGCAACTTCTTCTGGTTGATTAATTCGTTTCATTGGAATCATTGATACAGCTGCTTCACGAATAGCATCTGATCTTAAAAATGCGCTGCCAAGTCTTGTTTCGGTTAATCCCGGGGCAACTGCGTTAACTCTAATGTTACGTTGTGCATAAGTGGCTGCTGATGATCTAACCATTGCCTCAATCCCTCCTTTAGCAGCAGCGATAGCTTCGTGATTAACTAATCCCAAACTTCCTGCTACGCTAGAAGTAAAAACCAATCGGCCACCACCAGAACGCAACATTGACTTGCATATCAAAGACAATGACAGAAAGGCACTAGTTAAATTTGTCCGAATAACTTCCTCAAAATCCTCTACCTTGAGGGCATGGGGGGGCTTAACAAGAATTGAGCCTACTAAGTGAGCAGCACCGGCAATGCTTCCGTTACCATTTACTTTAGCGGTCTCTATCGCTGATTGGAGGTCAGCAGAATTCAAAGCATCACCAATAATGACGCTTACGCCACTGTTTGACAAGTGTTCAACTCTGGAGCTGTCGCGGGCTAGAATGGTGACTTGTTTGCCTTGTTCGACTAGTTGTGAGACTAATATTTGTGCAATGTCACTGCTGCCGCCAACCACTAAGTAGGATTCTGTCATGCCGCAATGTCGTTTGGTCAACTTTTATACCCGTGTTTTGAATTAATTCTTTGAATCTCGAGAGATTCTGCATATTTCGACAAAATTTTCAAACATCTCTTTACCGAATTCTGAATCATTGACTTCGGGGTGAAATTGTAACCCGAACCGATCTCCTGCTTCATTTTCCATACCTTGTACCTTGCATGAAGGACTACTGGCAGTAATGAAAAAGCCTTCCGGGACTTCATGCACCTCGTCATTGTGCGATTCCCAAACCGTTTGAGACAGTGAGGTGTTTTGGAAAATTTTGCCTCCTTGGTTTTGTAATTCAATTTCCATTGCACCAAATTCTGGAATAGGTGATTCCCTTGCATCTCCACCGTAATGTCTTGCCATGAATTGATGTCCTGCGCAAATCCCAAGCACTGGTATGTCAAGTTCTAGGTATGCCGCACAGTTGCCTAACTCACCGGTCAAACCAACTCTTGCTGCCCCGCCAGAGAGAATTATCCCATCTAGTTCTCGAAGTTGTTCAACGGGAGTTGTATTGTCGATTATTTTGGTGTCTACCTTGAGATATCGTAACATTCTCCATTCTCTATGGGTCCATTGACCACCATTATCAACGACATCAATAACTAATGGTTTATCGCTCAAGTCATCACCTCACTCTGTGGCATTCTTTCTAGTATGAATAAACGATTGAACGCATAAATAAGTGTAGATTGAACCGGTGACTAGGAGCATCAACATCGAGCCTGAGGCGTAATTAATGCCATCGGACAACACCATGAAGAATCTAGTGCCACCAAGTGCACAAAGTAATCCAAAACTTACTGCAATATGCATCCATAATTTCTTTTTATGTGGTTGAAAGTTGGTCATTAGCCCTGAGATTAACAGAGGTACACCCATTATTGCCGGAATAAACGAGGTGATTGAGTTCGAGCCAGACAGTAACGATACCGCAATACCCCATGCAATAAGTAATCCTCCATACCCAATTGTAAGGTTAGTCATCGATATGCCCATCGGTTTATACTCGTCTGCCATGACTACGCCTCAAACTGAATATCTAAAATGGCTTTGAAACAATTGATGAATGATTGTCTACTGGATTAGGTTGGTCGCCTATGGATTTATCGGATATTCCAGATGGTTGGCCCGGCAATATTTGGCTGGAAGGTAAGACTGTTGTTCACCTACAACCAAACCAAGAGCGCCCAACACATATGCCACGCGGGCCAGCCAAAAAAACCGGCGGTGGTTTTCTTAATCCTGCTATGGCACCTTCTAGAACAAGATCTGTTCTGCTGTTGCAGGATGCCTTAGAGAATAATTGGTTGGCACCTGAAGACAAACCAATTCGAGCCTTTGATGCAATGTGCTCAACGGGAGTAAGGATAAGACGCTGGCGTAATGAAATTCCGCACCTCTTACAAAGCAGATTGAGAATAACCGGTAACGACTTGAATGATTTTGCATTATCATGGGCGGTAAATTCTCACAACACAAATTTACCACAATACACTGAAAATATTGAAATGAATCTAGACCGATATGGCTCTATGGCTCAAAGGATTCCTGTTGAAGGAATTTACTTTCAAAAAATGGACGCTAAATTAGCCATGGCTGATGCTTCCTATCAGTGGATTGACATTGACCCATTTGGCTCACCTGTCGCATTTATTGATTCAGCGATTCAAAGTTTAGCACGTACTGGAGTACTAGAAGTAACTGCCACTGATACTGCAGCATTAACTGGCTCGTCATCCAGTTCGCAAAAGCGCAGATATGCTGCTAGAGGGATTGTCGATGACTATGCCCATGATGATGCAGTAAGGGTTTTGTTGGGACTTATTGCAAAAACTGCTGCTATGCATGACCGGGTTATCAAACCAATAATGGCACTATTTGACGGACACCATGTAAGAGTTAGCGTATTAGTCAAATCGAGTAAAGAAGAAGCCTCTAATTTTCAGGACAGTATCGGCTGGCGCTTACGTTGTGAAGACATACCTTACAAATTTGTGAGATACCCCAATCAAGATCAAGTTGATTCTGCAAGTGGTCCGTTGTGGATTGGGCCGTTGATGGATAAAGAAATAGCAGGTAGAATGACCATTGAGAAAGCTATGGAGACCTGTTTGCCAAATGACCAAGAGATAGAGTTGGTAAAATCAAAGGGGCTAGAATGGAGTGATACTGATACAGAATATGCTGCTAGAGAAATGGCCCGTAGCGTCAAGCACATTGCTCAGGCTGCTGATTTACTAAGTCGAGAACATCTTTTACTAAGCCTAGACGCTATGCCAAGACTTGCTGGGACAAAGGGCACTCCAAAGATGGAGTATATTCTAAATGACCTTGTTGAATTAGGCTACTGCGCCGCTAGATACCCAGATATGGACCCTATGTTTGCCACAGATGCCCCGTTTGAGAAAGTATTACAGGTAGTCAGAAAGTATCACAATTAACCAAATGAAGGGTCGATAAAATCATCTTTTTCTTCTGGCGCTGGCAACATTGTAGCAGTATTTTCAAACACGTCTCTTACGCTATTTTCTATCTCTCTTGCGTTCTCTAGTAAGTCTCCGAGTGGTATCTCTAGGCCTGTCAAATCACATACTGCTTCAATGGCTATTGCAGCAGCTCTGGCATCGGGATACATCGGGCTTGCCTCGGCTAGTAGTGCTGTAACATCTATGCCTAGGCGATCACCTTCGCCAAGTAAAAATCCAGTTATTCCGGCAACTATACCTTGTTGAATTGGTTCTATACCGGCTCTCTTTAGGTCATCTCTAGCAGATTTTGATGAACCCACCCCGTACAACTCACCCTGCTCGAGTTGTTGGTCATTTGAAGTGACTCCATCGATGATAATCAACTTGTCAAATCCTCCTTTAGTATACCATTCAAGGACCGTTGATGCGAACATAATGTCTTGCTTATCTTGGAATTTTATTTCTGAGGTGAAGACCCCTATGCCGTTACCTTGGTAAACCCTCACTGGATGTTTGGGGATTTCGTCTTGAATTAATGCGACTGCGGGAAAATCTGCATTTAGTACAGTTCCCAACTGATTTAATCTAAGGGTCCGAATTATGTGAGAAGCCGCAATGACTCCAACCATCCCAGCGGTAGTAAATCCAGCAATTGCAATTCCACCAGTAGTTGGGTCTGCTCCGCTCTTTAAGACAAGAGCGTATCCCTTGAACTCGTGTTCTGTCATGCCTACCGATACATGCGTCAAGGCAGGAGTTTGAAAAGACTACTATCAATTTCTCATACAATTATAAGTTCAGTAATTAATTGTAAACAGTTATCAATGTCCGGCTCTTGGGTTTTAATGAGATACTATGTCTGATAAGAGCAAGATTTCGATTCATGTGGGTGAATTCGAATTTGAATATGAAGGTTCTCAAATTGAAGTCGATGAAAAGTTTGCCCAGTTTAAGGAAGAGGGTTTTTGGAATATCATGACCGATAGGCTGCAAGAGGCCAAGGATGTTAACCTCGATGCAAACGCGGTTGTTTCAAAGGAACAAGCTGTATCAGAACGAGGTCTTAAGTTTAGAAATTTAGTTGAGAATTGTAGCCTAGAAGGGAAGCCAGACCGGGTATTAGGGGCGCTTCATTTTCTAAGAGATGTTGAAGGAGTCAAAGATTGCCCGCCTAGAGTAATAAATGACTTATTTGAGGAAGCAAACATCGAGCCACCCGGCAATCTCTCGCTTTACATCAATCGATTAAAGGAAAAACAATTCCTCAATATTGCCAATAAGCACGGCGATAAAAATCGCTTTGCGGAATTAACTGAGCTTGGAAGAAAACATCTAGAAGCCAAAGCCGGAAATTGAGGATTACAAATGGTAATGTCTGGTAACCCCGATGATCCTCGAGATAATACCGGGGAGGAAGGCGTAGTTCTTGATTGGTCATATCAGAATAAAGCTGAAGCATTATTACGTAAAGGGCGTCATCCAGGATCGAATTTCAAACGAGCCATACTTGACAGAGCTGATTTGACAGAAGGAGATTTTTCTAATTGCAATTTTAACAAAGCATCTATGGTAGAGGCTGATTTAATGAAATCGGCATTTGATAATACTGACTTCCGTGGAGCAGATTTACGTAAAGCAAGATTAAACCTGTCCAATTTTAATAATTGTAAATTCAAGGGAGCAGACCTTAGAGGTATCAGGGGAAAATACGCTATTTGGCGTGGCAGTGACTGGTGGAATGCTACTGTAGATGATAGTTTGGCAAAGGCGCTAAAAAAGAAATGGCCAAAACCAAGTGACGAGTGATTTATTCTTCACTTTCGTTAACTTCATTTGGATTAATTAGTTCGACATTGTCCCAGAAATTACCTTTCATGGCTTTACGGGCTCGAGCATTAATCATTGGCAAGGCGGCAAATGCCCCACATACAAACATGCATACCCCGCAAAGATAGACAAATATCTCATAAGTCAATAACAAGGCACCGCTAAGATTTGCGTCTGATGCAAGCCTGATTAATTGACTACCATATACTCCCGAAATCAAGCCTATTGTGGCCCCTGTGGTGGAAATTACGGGACCTGTTTGCTTTAATCTAAACGTATTTATTGAGCCGACAAGAATCAGGGTGCCAGCAATACCAAGACCTATTGCTCTGATGATAAAACCGTTCGAGTCTCTTGCATCATCATGAAATTGTTGATATTGCTCTTCGGTTATTTGCACATCTGATTGGCTATTTGGAGTCTCCAATAATGTCTCCACCTCTTCATTGGAGATATCCTCACTTGAGTGAAGCAGGAAGTCTTGATAAGATTGGAACAAAACCAAAATCGCACCCAAAAATAGTACCACTGCAATTGTCTTTGGGCCCTTTTTATCCTCCTTAATTGGAATCCCTCCCCATACATCTTTAGGGATTGAAGAAGATTTTTGTTCATCTTCCATTATTATTGAGAAATCAAATTGTTTTTCGGTCATACCAACACCTCAAATTAAATGATTAGACAAGCCTTTTGCTAACCAATCTGGAATTTCAGTAGATTCTAAACTGTCCATATCTACACAAACAGTCACCTGTTTGGAGGACCAAAGATGAGTTTCTTCTTGATTGTAAAAATCATATTGCCAAGTACATGATTTAACGCCAACCTTCACAATAGATATCTGGGCGGTAACTACATCACCATATCTTAGAGGATGGATGAAATTTGTTTCAATATTCACCACTGGAAAACCAAGCCTGTATTGTTCAATGATTTGAGGATATGATGTACCGCTCATTTCCTCCCAACACTCTTCAAAAAAGCGGTGTGCTAAATCGTATATTCGAGGATAATATGCTATGTTGGCATTATCTATCATAGGATAGTCAACCCTTCTTTGCAAAGTGACGGCCATATCTGGTCCACCCAGTGCGTAATGATGAATCCTTGTATGTCGAATTTTTTTAACCCGTTGCGCTTATATTGGCCTCTCCAGTCGGTTGGTTTACGGCCCCATAGTGTAGCTTGGATATCACACTGGTTTGCGGAACCAGTAACCCGTGTTCGAATCGCGGCGGGGCCGCCATTTATTCTCAATCATATCTTCCAAGATTTGATTTGCCAACCCTGCTCAGTTGCCATTTTTGCCATCTTTGCCCCAGGATTTACAGCAATTGGGTTCCCTGTGATTTGCATAAACCACGTATCTGCCATAGTGTTTCCATAACCAAAACACGCATCAAGATCATGGCCGTATTCTTTAGCGTCTTGTTGGACTATTGGTACTTTGCCTTTTCTTCTTGGCACACTCCAACCTCTTTCGGAACCTGACATTATACCATTTCGGGCATCTGGACCACAGCCATAGACTGCATCCATTCCAAGTACTCCTGCCATGGCTTCTGCCATGGGGGCAATGGTTGCAGTGACTAGAACTAAACGGTGTCCTTGATTTCGATGCCAGGCTAAGCAATCCCAAGCCTCTTGCGGGATTTTTGCCTTAAGTTGGTTTACTGCGAGCGTTGTAGAATAATTTTCTAACACTGTCCAAGATGCGAGCGAAAAGTGACCTCGGTTCCTTGCTGCATCGTATAATGAACGCCCGCGCAACAAATTGCCAACCAGTCCAAGCGTCCACATCACTGTTCCTATCGGAATTCTCCATGGCCGCTTTTTAGCTAGATGAGCAGTCAAGGTTTTTTCGCTAGATGAATCTAGTAATGTCCCATCAAGGTCAAAATATGCTGCAACTTGACCACTCATTGGCTCTGCGTTGCAACTATCATACATGAGGGAAACGGCTGATTTTGATTTTAATTGGCCTTTTCTTCACTAAACCTTGAGCGGTCACCGTAAACTCTCCTGCCAGCACGATGATCTTGCCACCATGCTAATTTCTCTCCTAGGTTTCGTGAAATAAAGAAACCGACTTTTCTTGGAGTGAGTCCGTGATTACGCATTGACTTCTCGTGTGATAGATTAGCTACAATAGATTGCGCAGAACATCCGTGGTTGGCGGTGACGAAGTTAATTATCTCCTGTTTCAATCTTTCAAATCTGGCTTTCTTCTGGGTACCTGAGCCGCCCCTATTATGTTTCATAATAGGAAATAATCAAGTGAACCCATATCAAAGATATGGTGGTAATCCCAATAAGATAACTCACTGGAAATTTACTGGTTGTATTGTTTTCCAACTTGCTGTAGCAAGTTTCTTGGCTTTTCCATCAGCAATTATTGGATTAATTGTTTGAAGTTTACCATGCATTCCATGGACTTGGAATTTAACCTTTAATTCTGCAACTCTATCGCGCTGTAGAGTCTCTATTTGTTCATCTGTTAGGTCCACAGAAGCAAGTTCTTTACCAGTATTGATATCTGAAATCGTGAATTGATTTTCGGATACCGAAAGAGAAGGTCTGAACTCCCAGTCGTCGGGATGAATCATCCATACCGACACATCAACAGACAGTGTGTCTTTGATTTTTACTTTACTAATCTCTACGGTGTCTACCATGCTGTTCAAACCTCCCGAATAGATAGTTGTTGATTATTGTTTCATCTTCAGTTGAATCAGACTGCAACCTCAGTAAGAACTGGTATTTGGATTTCAATAACTACTTGTAATGTCCAGTCGTTTCCAGGGTCCGGGTCTGGGAAGCCCTCTATTAGCGGATCTGGATCGGCTTGTTGAGCAAAGATAGTCCACTCCCATTCACCCTGTGCAGTTCTAAAACCGGGTTTATCCAGAAGTAACGCGAGTACATCTTCTGCGGAGTCAGCGGTATATGTGCCGTCTTCACCTGTTGGATTTATTGCATAACGGTCCATTTCGGCTTTCGAGGTCTCATTAGCTGTGATGTTGCCACCTTGGGTTTTTGCTGATTTTGAATAACCGTCATTTGGAATTGATAATTCTAAGGTGAAATTGTCTTGCGGGCCTAGTTCTTGATCTAGTTCTAACACTGCATAGAAGGCGAGGATGCGTCCTTCAACTCCAGGATTAATACTTTCTTCCCATGAGGCCCCCTGGTCAAGATAGCCATCTCTATCCATGGTTATTTCCTTGGTCTTCCACTCAACTTCGAAGGTTCGAGTGGAAATTTCAATCTCAAAAGATCGGTAATCAGTTGCTCCATCACCATCAGATACCGTCACGCTGCCTCGCTTGGTGCCCGAGTTGTTGGTCGGTAGCAAGACGGTTGCAGTAATGGCATCGGCATCGTTTCGATTATCACCATCTTTATTGCTATCAACAGACCAATCTAAATCCCAAGAATACATCAATTCTTTACCCTCTGGGTCGAAACTGCCTGAGGCGTCAAGCAGTGCTGATTCCCCGGCTTTTATGCTGCCTGGGATTGTCAGATTTAGTACAGGTGCCCCATTTACTACAATTGTCGAGGAGACTTGGTCTTCACCACCAACGCTATTTTTTACTGTTAAGGTGACGGTATAAACTCCGAATCGATCATAGGTAAAAGAGGTGAAACCAACCACCGTATCTGAGGTTTGACCATTGCCAAAATCCCATTCAAAATCAGTGATAACTCCTTCAACTGCATCAGAATCTCTTGCGTCCAAAGTTATGGTCTCACCTTCTTGGATAAACAGGGGATAGGCTTGTAATTCTGCCCTTGGATTAACTGCAGATTCTAAATCTATGCAGCCGGCTAGTATGGTAGAACATAGCATCAAGGCAGACATTGCTAATGACTTCATCGTTAGCCCGCCCCTCATAGAGGTTAGGAAAGACTTCCCCCTTCTAATAGTATGCATTAATCCAGTAACTTGTGCATCAAAACTAAAGCCTTGAGAAAATGCCGTTAGAATTCAACTTCTTCTGGAATATCGCCAATTATTTGTGCATCAGCAAGATGTTCCACAATCTCGTCTAGATTTTCATGCTGCACCACATTTACCTCAGTGTGGCTGACTAATTTTTCGTCATCTACTAGTTGGTTAAGATCCACTTCGCCGACATCATACTCTGATACTAGGATTGCTTCAGGAACTACGTAGACTTCGTCATCCCCATTTAGGTCGGCTAGCAGGTCATTAGCGATGCCTTCTGCCATGGCAAGAAACTTTTGTTGATCTTCTTGGGATTCTTTATCATAGTCAACAATCTCCTCTCCAGTATCTTCTTCTGGTTCAAACAAAGCGCGCACTTTGTCCTTGAGGCTCATATCTCACGTGATAAGTTGGTAGCATTTTAGTTTTGTATTCAAATGGTCATCGCGAGGTTCAATAGGTATCGGCTATTGCTCAAATCTATGGGTCATGAATTCCTCGCTGGAGAAACTGTTTTGGCCTTCGATTTGGAAACCACCGGAATTTCAACAAATAATGATCGAATTGTTCAAATCGCACTAGTAGGTTCAGATTCATTAGGCGAACCAGTAAATTATGAACATCTAATTAATCCTCGACGAGCAATTCCCAGTGGAGCTAGTGGTGTTCATGGGATTTTTGATAGCGATGTTAAAGGACTCCCTGATTTCTCAAATTATGCAGATAAAATCCACGAGATGATGGAAGGAGCGGTAATAGTTGGACATAATGTTCGTAAGTTCGATATGCCGATGCTGGATAATGAATTCCGACGGATTGGCAAGCTCCCCCCTCGCCCAAAAGCAGTAATGGATACACTAGAAATTGTTCGAAGAGTAAAAATGCCACGCCCGCACAATTTAGGAAGTCTATGCCGCAGACATGGTATTTCTCTAGAAAATGCACATACTGCTGCTGCTGATGCTGCTGCCTCTTTACTGCTGTTTTGGCGTCTTACTGTTGACCATTCGCCGATGTTTAGAAGCACCTTAAAAGAAGTTGAAAGATGGTTGATTCATGGCAAAACTGCAAATGATGACTCGGCCTTAGGCAGGGGAATGAATGACTTAGAAATGTTAGATTCATTAGGTAAAATTCGCATCGATGATGGCCACTATATCATCGCTTTTGGACGCCATCGTGGCCGTCACCTTTTAGAAGTGAAAAAGATTGACCCACGATATATAAATTGGTTATTATCACCATCTGGTATCGAGGACGATGATGCGAGAATTAAATTGAAAGAATACCTATCTTGAAGACGGTCTAGTGTATTCAACACCATCAGGGATTGGGCTCCAAGGTAGTACGTCACACCAATGACCTACACGCCAAGAATTGCGATTAGTCATCACGGAACCCAAGAATATCGGGCCTTGATGGCCTGTTTCTAATAACTCTTCTAACGCTTCTTTTCCGCGATTATCGAAATTTACTCCCGTTCGAATACCGGTTGGAATCACACTACCAGAGTCATCTCTTGGTTCACATAACTCAACAATTGCCGAGCCTGATAACTTTTCATAATTATGTAACAATACCACTGAGTCGGAGAAATCTCCTTTGTGCAGAGTGTTGGTTTCATGCCGCCACTTCCACCAATGTGGACACCAAGCTTTCCAATCGCAAAATCCTCCACATGAATCATCTCCTATATTTGCCTCAAGGGGTATTTTTGTTGGCGTTGTTGCCTCCCATGCAGCATATGCATCTTCAAGAACATCATCACCGATAGCAACCCACTTTGATGAGTCTGCAGTATACCAGCCTTCAGTTCTGATTGGTGGACCGTTTGGGTTGTTGTCTCTAATTATGTCCCGATAGAGACGCAACTGCCGATTTACTTCGGTTTTCAACTCATCCTTTGGCGCCTTGCCCGTCTTTAAATCGGCGACTAACCAGCCGACCATTTTTCCAGAAGAGTCTACATCAGCCATCAATAAGTCTAGTCTACCCATCAACTTACCATTTTCAGTCTTTAATTCCCCCTCTACTGCAATAGCCATCGATTGGATTTTCCTCCACAATGCACCGGTGATTTTTTCGTGGTCTAGGCCGTTTATTCCGACATGGTCAAGTAACATCCTAATCGCGCCTTTTTGGTGCTTTATCGCCTCTTTCCATTTCTCATCTTTCCATTGTGGGCGTCTTGGTGTTGCATGAAATACTGCTTTTTCTTCCTCCCACCGGTTTTTCAGCAATCTTAATCCTTCGGTGGGCAACCATCCGTCTTCTGAATTACCAATCTGAGAATAATCTTCCTGTAATAAGTCCTCAACTGAAGCATGTACTGCTGTACCTAAAGATGCAGCCATTCCGGCTTTTCTGGGCAGCCTTTGCTTACTTAGCCAAAACATACGAGGGCAGGTTTCGAAACGATTCCAAGATGATGGAGAAATCATGTGCGAAACTTCTGTACTCTCACCTGCCATGGTTGATGGTGGCAATCAAACAACATCAAACCACCGACAACAACACAAAAGGGAAGCGTTCATACATCGAGAACCGATAGGATACTCTATGGAAGGACCTAGCGTTAGGATAAATGCAGAAGTATCAACTGAAAATGCACTAGTTGTCGCTTGTTTCCCAAGTGTGGGAATGGTATCAAGTGTTGTTGCTCATTTTCTTATCGAACATCTAGAACTGGAATTCATTGGCGGAGTAATTGACCCAAGGCTACCTGCGTTAACATTGGTCGACAAAGGTGTCCCATTACCACCGATTAGAGCTTATGCCGGTAAACCGAAATGTACTATTGAAGGATGTGATCAAGTAATTCTACTCATGAGTGAACTGGTAGTACCTGAAGCACTAGCACATGACATTGTGTGGGCTATGTTTGAATGGTCAAAAGAGCAAAATATTGTTGCAGGAGTGGTTATCGATGCATTTGCCAAATCTGGAATGAAAGGCAACTTGAATGGTTCAGAACCGGTGGTAGATTATGAAGACACGGAAGGAATTGATGTAGTTGGAATTGGAGCTAATGAGAAAAGTAGAAAGCGCTTAGAAGATATGAAAGTTCCACTGTTACAACAAGGGGTAATCAAGGGAATTAATGCCTCAATACTTGGAGAGGCTAGACGTAGAGGTCTTGATTTGATGTCAATAATGGTCGAAGCCGACCCTCGCTTCCCAGATGCTAGAGCTGCAGCAACACTGATTGAAAATCTAAACAATTTATTGCCTTCAATCGATTTACCTCACCAACCGCTTATCGAAGAAGCAGAATTCCTCGAAGCCCAATTGCAATCTATGATGGATGGAGCGAACATCGCGAATGAACCTAAAGCAGGTAATTCAATGCTCTACGGCTGAAGGTTTTTGTAAATTAATCACGGCAACTATTGCCGATACAACGCCTGCTACTAGGATAATTGCGCTTACCCAAGTTGGCATCAAGAATATTGTGTCAACAGGTAAACTAAGGAAATCTAAAACCGATTCCCCGCGTGAAAATTTTCCACCTGATGATGCGGTCATGAGCATGAAACCGCTTGCTGCTAAGCCTGCTGCTGATTGTATTAATGAACTTGGCTTACTAGCCCATAGTTGATTTCCCGCTTTAGTTCTAGTGAACAAAACCGCTATAGCCAATCCGGTAGCAATCATCGAAAAAAACATCTTGTTAACGAGTAGTGGAGATGATAGGTCGGATGTCGGCGATGAAGATATGCCAGAAAAGATGGCAAATGGTGTTGCTAATAATCCAAAACCTAATGCAAAGTGACCAGCATAATCTGTTACTAATGAGGCTTTTTCGGATTCAAACACCCCAAAAGATTGGATTGCTAGAACAAGAAAACAAATTCCCGCCATA
Organism: Candidatus Poseidoniales archaeon; assembly: GCA_009887195.1. Taxonomy (GTDB): domain Archaea; phylum Thermoplasmatota; class Poseidoniia; order Poseidoniales; family Poseidoniaceae; genus MGIIa-L1. Next base: position 44,512 of record QXXX01000087.1, read on the forward strand.
GCAAATGATCCAACTACTAACTCGGTAGTGATGACGTGGAACGTGGCTGAAGATATCATTTCAAGTCCTCCAAATATTCGTGCCCGTACCATTTCCATTGTTCCGTTGTCCAACCATTAGGCAACCCCCCTTCGGGCAACGGCGGTGTACTGCCAACTGAATTCTCTTGCTTTGGCAGAAGATTTGTTTGGTCGATTTCCGTTGGTAAATCTTCTTGATTATTCAGATAACGAGATTGTAGTGTTAATATCAAGCTAAGGAAGAATATGCAGAAGGCTAATGATTGGAGATAAACTTGTAATTGATTGACCTCTAATGCAGGCTCTTGAGCCGCTATTCTAAACCAAGGAGTGATTTGAGTTGGCCCGTCCCCATCCATTACAGCACGCCATTCTATTATTGATGGTTGAAGTGCTGGAGGTAACTCAAACTCCCAAGAATTGTTGTCAACTAGGGTTGCGTTTATGCTATTAGAAGGTCGGTCGACTAATCGCCATTCTATTGCTAGTTGATCAACATCGCTAGTAGCAACTGATACTGTTGTTTGCTGACCTAAATCTCGACTGATAATTGGACTATATTCGCTTGAAAGTCTTGGCAGATTATCGGGAACTGGTAAGACATCGATGTTAAGCCCTGAGCTGATAGCGAAATAAGGAGTATTTTGTCCACCATGATGGATTGATAGATAAAAAGTAGTTGACTCTATGACTGTTGGTTTTAGCGTCCATGAAATTGTGTAGGCTTCATCAAGCGAAGAACCTCCAATTTCCACATAATTGTTATCTCCACCATTGACGTCAGAGATTACTTTCCAACCGCCGTCTTCGGGTAAGTCGCTGTGCCCAGTCACGTCGGTTAGTAAAAACAAGCCAATAGCATCAGAGGATGAGAACTGAATACCACTAACTGAGGCGGTGATGGACACTGGTAAACCAAAATATACATCACTGTCAATACTCAACTCTAACAAAGCTGGAGAAGTTTGGTTTTGTGAAGCATCGCCGTGACAAGCTCCCCCGCACTGCATGTCAAAATCACCATCACCTACTCCACCAGGATTAGCACCTCCTAGAGAAGTAAAAGCAAGCAATATAACAAGAGATAGAACAATAATGATTCTATTCAGTTCTAGTCCCTCCTTTGTAGCAACCCTAGGGTTGTGATTAGTATGCTGACTGCCAAGAATAAAACTCCAAGATAAAAGCCACCTGTTTCAGATAATCCGCTAGCAGACTCGACGGTCGTGTCGACTTCGAAATCCGAAATAGTCATAGAGCCTGCAACTAATTGTTGACCATCAATTACCGGAATCACTGTGTAATTTGTTGAACCTGCAACAGTTGGACTATCACTAAATTTCAATTCATTAGTCTCATCAATTTGAAAATTGTTACGCAGCACCAAAAACGTAGCCTGCTCACCATCCCATTGCCAATTTAAGTCGACTTCCCCGTCATCATTTTGCGCGGTAAGTGCAGATATAGTCGGCCCTTGTGTTGTTTGTATCGACCGTGTAGCAGTGGCAGTACTTCCTAAATCGTCTTCAACCGTAAGAGATATGCTAGTTGTGCCGGTGGTAATAATCGAAATAATCTCTCCTTCACTTGACATTGAGTTACCGAAATTATCATCCCATTGCCAATAATAGTTTGAGATAATTCCGTCTAAATCATATGATTGTGTTGCATTAATTACGACTAATTCTCCAGACCAAAGGTTGGTGGACTCTATGTTTATATTTGCTACTGGTTCGGCATTATCGACATTAATTTGCCATGCCTCGACTTGCGGCTGTGCCTCGCCATCATCGAAGGTTATCTGACATGTCCATGATTGTCCAGCACCAAAATACTGCGCAGCAACAAATGTTAAGTTGTCCAATGATCCTTCTCTAAAGCCGTTCCTTAGCCAGGAAATTTGGAAATTTATCTGATCATTATCTACATCGGTAAATTCTGGAAGGATGGTTAGGCCCAATGCTTGATTATCAACAAAAGAGATATTCTCGGGCATCTCTTCAATCATCACTGATGGATTAGAATTTTTAATTAATATTGATGAATGTAATGGATCAATACTGAGGTCTGTACCATCATTTCCGTAGACTAACACAGTCCAATTTTCGCCTTTGTTGGTAAGTGATGAGGGTATAGTATTTTGATTTGACAAGTCAGTTTGCTCGACACTGTCCTTATACCAAATAATTGTTGGAAGTGCCATTGCATCATCGTCAAAGTCGCTGTAAGCATATGTGAAACTTAGTGAATCATTGGTGTATGAATTAGTAGGAGCTAATTGGAGGTCACTGATGACCGGTGCTGAATTCATTATTGTAACATCAACTGAAGACCAAGCTGACCAATCAATTCCATCGCTAACCCTAACCGAAGCCGACCAAATCTGGTCTCTTTGGGTTGCTGAGGACTGGACTATTGTAGATGATTCAACAGTCAAAATATTGTCCATACGCCATTCTATTTCCGTAGCAATGATTTGGTCGCCATCTAAATCTTGAGTATTATATGTCAAAAACAGATCATTCAATGTTGTTGGCAGAGAAGGGGAAATCGTTGGAGAGGTTACTTCTGGAGGATTGTTAGGCTGTATTACTTGACCAATAGTTATGATTTGTGAAGACCTAGATTCAATATCTTCTCCATCAGATGCTGTGACTTCTACTCGCCATTCATCACCTTCACGCGTGGCAATTGATGGCACAGTTGTATCATTGTTGAACTCTGTAACAAGTACTCCATCTAGATACCAGTGAATCTCAATAGTCACCATATCTTGATCATCATCCGATACGCTGTACGAGACTGCCAAGTCTTCAGATTCATCTGGCGAAGATGGGGTTATTTCTGGAGTGGCCAAAGAGGGTGGAGTATTTTCAATTGTTACAGTATTACTGGTTTGTAAGGCCCCGTAGTCAACCCCGTCACTAGGACGAACTGTGGCATACCAATCTTGTCCTTTTGTTGTTTGACTTGGCGGTATAGTCAAACCCGTGATTGTCCCTGAAGGTAATGCTTGAGAATCACGATACCAAGTTATTTCACTACCAGATTGGGGGTCATTGTCAGGATCGCTATATGTGTAACTAAGTGTCAGAGACTCTGCAGTTTTTGCATCAGTTGGAGATAGCATGACGTTTGACGCAGATGGAGGATTATTGACTGGTATATTTTCAGGGACTGGAACAACATCAGTAATCCAACGATCACCACTATTTTGACTATTACCGTTGGTGGTCATTCCCGCCACCTCAAAATTGACAGTACCCGCACCTGCTGCTGGTGAAGTCCACTCAAAACTCCAAGAACGGTAACTGCTGCCTGTAATACTATGAGTTGCACTATTGCCTTGGCTATTTACATTGACTAACATCAATCCAAATCCAGTGCTTAGAGTGCCCTTATCAACTTCTAATGAAAATCCGCCACTAGAACCGGAGACGCCCCCACTAACCGAAACTGTTACTTGATACAATTTGTTTACATCATAAGAGGTCGGTAAGCCGGAAATCGATACACTAGCAGGGCTAGTTCCAGATTGCGAATGACAATTACAACCCGATGCTTGGTTGTAAACTCCTCCCTCATAACCTTGGATTGCTGGGACCAGTAACAGTATTGACACCATCATAATGGCAACGATTACTTTACGCTGACCCATAAGGCGACTATTTCGTCGCACTATTGAACATTTACTGATGGATGCATAAACAAATAGCCATTAAAAGTCGAGTAGAGACTTTTGGGCTTGTGTTTTTTGAGAGGATTTTGTCGAATCATTTGATTCACTTGATGGTTCTGAACCATTGACCGCTTGATTCAACGAAGCTTCATCCCAAACGGCGATACCCAAATTAACAGCTTTAGTTAATTTAGTCCCTGCATTTTCACCGGCAATCAAAACATCAAGTTTGGTAGAAATTGAGCCAACAACCTTGCCGCCTGCGGCTTTTACCATTAATTGGATAACCTTACGTGGTTGAGTTAACGTACCAGTAATACAGAATGTCATACCCTCAAATTTACCATTGGACACAGAGACTGGTTCCTCGTCCAGTACTAAATGATCTGACAACTCAAGAATTAGAACTCGTCGAAGTTCCAAGCCATCTCGAACCTGTATGGCAACCTTTTCGCCAATTCCATCATGCTCACAAAGGCCTCGAATGGCAATATTTGATTTGTGTGGTTTGCCACTTTGATCAAGTTCTGGACCATAATTATCGTCACCCAATTCTGCATGGGCTCCACCTAACCAGTCAAACATTCCCTCAAGGTTCTTGACATGACTGGCAAATAGGGAGGCCAGTTCTGGCCCAATACCTGGAAGGCCAAGAGCATGAATGAATTTGCCTAGCGTCATTTGTTTAGTTCGAGTTAATTCAGACAACACATTCTGTGCAGACTTCTGCCCCATCCGTTCAAGACTAGTCAAATCTTGATTGGTTAATTTATAGAGTCCTGAAATAGAGGAGATCATTTCTGCATCGAGTAACTGTTCAACTAACTTCTCACCAATACCATCCATCTCTAAGGCCCTGCACCAATAGAGTATTGACCGACTTGTTCGAGCCTCACATAACATATTGTAGCATTTTAGAAAAGCCCCTTCGACAACTAGACTATAGTCACATGAAGGACAAATTTTGGGGATGGTGATTTCACACTCATCGGGAAGTTCATGGGCAAATAGCGTGCCGTCAGCATGGTGACGGTCTGCTAGGTCTTCCTGTTTGGCTCTACCAAGACTATGTTCAATTTTAGGGATCACATCTCCACGCCGAACAATTAGAATCTTATCACCGATTTTCACTCCCAACCTTGCAACTTCGCCGGGGTTGTGCAGAGTTGTGTTTTCTACGGTCACTCCACCAACGCTCTGTGGGGCAATTCTAGCCACTGGAGTCACATTACCGGTTCTGCCGGTTTGCCAATCTACACTAAGCAGTACAGAAGTTGCTTCTTCTGGTGGAAATTTCCATGCTAATGCCCAACGAGGATGATGGGCAGTCATGCCGAGGTTCTCGCGTTGCTGTAAATCATCGAGTTTGAAGACTATGCCGTCTATTTCAAACTCAAAATCACTCCGTTTGGCAGACCATTCTGTTGTATGTTCAATCATTCCAACTTGTGGCGAGTCTGATTCAAAAACGGTCCAAGGTGCAGGCTCTATCCCGGCTTTCTGCAACCAAGTTAACAATTCACTATCGTGCTTTGCAGTGGGCGCCTCATTGACGAATTTGACATCATAGGCGCAAAATACCAAATCTGCGGCCTCAGCCTTACCGTCGCCGTGTTTTTGGCGCAGCGCGCCTGAGCATAGATTGCGCGGGTTTGGCGAGACATGACGGTATTTTTCCTCGAATATCGCTAGCGGCATAACTACTTCACCGCGCACGTGGCAATCCGCAGCAACGTTCAGTCGTAATGGAATATTAGCAACTAACTTGGCATTTAAGGTAACATCTTCGCCTTTTTCTCCACTACCTCTTGTTGCTGCACGGTGCAGGTTACCGGCAACATACTCTAACGACAGTGCAGAACCATCTAATTTAGGTTGAGCAAGGTATCGCTTGCCGCCAAATGTTGACTGGGTTACAAAATGGGTTATGTCATCATCTGTAGTGCCCTTATCTAGGGATCTCATTGGAAACATATGTTCTACTTTTTCTGTACCGGGCAGCGGTTCTGGGCCAACCTCATGCAAAACAGAATTGTCAGGATCTAATAATTTCAATTCATCCCATAGCTTATCAAAATCAGCGTCTGAAATCTCTGGAGCTGAATGGTTATAGTACAATTCTCGATGATAGCGAACTGCCGCAGAGAGTTCCTCGATTCTCTGTTTGTCGGCCATGGTTATGCACCTAAGTCATAGGCTTTGAATATCACGAAAATTGTAATCCAAGCAGTTGTACATCTGCCAATGGACAACGAGTCATTACTGCCTTTGACATTATCCTTAAGTGTATTTCAGCAACTACAGCAATAGTTGAGGAAAACATGTGCCCTGCATGTACTGTATTGCCGTCGTCTGACCAGCAACAGTGAATATGAGTGAAGGGTTTTCCGTCTTGTGTTCGAGCGATATTACCGGATAGACTGACTAATTCTGAAGGATTCTCAAGTTGCCTCTTGATGTATATCCCTTCGTTGTTCATGTACCCATAGCTATTGTCACGCGTCCGTCCAATACCACTGGTAATTGCTGCAGCATTGAAGCCAACCTCCTGTGCAAGCTTCTGTAAAGAGGCGTGAATTTCCTCTCCGGGATCAATTCTTACCAGCAGGTCTTCATCGCTTCTAGTCCATTCCATGGTTTTCCCAATAGAATTCGCCTATTGGTCATAACGGTCATTCCTGTTCTAGACTTTTTTGGTAAACCGTCGCCATAAACTGCTTAGCCTGTTCCAAATCATGGTATTTTCCGCCAACTGGAAGTGGGCCAAAAACCCCCCATCCCTTGCGAAGTAGCATAATCCGGCGCTTAGGTTGTCGCTTAGATAAACGTAATTTTTTCCATTCATATCTTTGACCATCGGCAAATAAATGAGTAGATGTAACTGCATAACGTTTTGGAATTAGCAGATAAATGATGTGCAAGGATAACAATATATCCCAAATTATGCCATAAATAATCGGGGTGTTTGATAATGAGATTAGAGCCCAAGGCAAACTCATCATCGCAGCCATGGAAAACAGGTTACCCCACTGACGAATTACTTCTTGGGGCCCTTCACTAGCCCAAGCAAAGCCGCCATTGGGCAAATCACCTAGTGTTGGTATGTCGCGTTTCTGCTTGGTTAACCAAAACGCGTCCCATAATACAATTGCAGCAAGTACCCCAATGACAAAAGTAGCGAATGTATCTGATGATGGAAAATCGATTATTGTCATCTAAATCACTGATTCGTACCTTTCTTCATTCGGCCTAAGAACAGTACAACGGCTACTGCGCATAACACTAACAGGATCAAAGTCATTAGGTCAAAGGTACCATCCTTGCTAGATTCCCCCTCAAGAACATCCGGTACACCATCCCCATCATCATCTTGGTCTTCGAATAAATCAGTGGTTTCCCCATCCGGGCAATTGATGTTATCTGGGGACCCGTCGTTATCAGTATCTTGCCAAGCACATGGGTCTTTAGGCCACTTGTCACGGGTGTCAATAAACCCATCATTATCATCATCATCATCGTAAACATCAGGGCCACAAGAGCGGCTGTTGGCAAGATCGAACCAATTGCTTTCATCACATGATGAAATTAAATCTTGGTCTGAATCAAGTAATTTCACATTCAAGGAGAATAATTGTTCGGACCAAGCCCCTAACGTATCTGTTACTTTGACTTGAAGTAGGTGATCTCCTGGGGAAGTTATAGCCATTAGATGAGTTGAATTATTGGAGGTGAAACTGTAAATCTGAGCCCCTCCATCATCAAATATTGTCCATGTGTAATTTAATTCCGTGGAGAGATCTAAGTCATCTGTTGCAGAAATAATTGAGGAAAATTCAGTCTGTTGCATGATTATGCTGGTTGAATTAGGCGAGATTATGGTAAATTGTGGGGGATTATTAGTTGACAATTCAAAACTTATTGTTGGGGATAGTTCCTCAAGGGTATTCACCTCTAGAGTTTGGATTGGATGCCCTATTGAGGCTGCTTCAACTATTAGTGAAACTAGTGATTTTTCACTGCCTGATGCGTCGGCGATAAATGTCAAAATATTGATTGATGGAGATTGGCCGCTTGCCAATGAAGTGATTTTGGAGCCATCAGAATAGTGAGATACTACAGAATAATCTCCTGGTTTTACCGTATTATCAAATTGTGAAACAAAGGTAACTGTTTCAAACAATTCAACTATTGCCTCATTCCAGAGTGAGATGTTTTGCTTAATGTCAAATACACTATCATACACTTGTAGACTTGTCGCACCGCTAAACTCTATCACTCCAAGTATTGATGTTTGCGATATTGAAAGGGGATAATTTTCTACAGAGATAGCCGTTGAGCAATCGATAATTGAATCTTCAATAGACATTCTAGATACTGCGGCGACATCATCAGCATGCAGGTCAATTCCAACATTATAGCCGGTAATTTTGATATTTGACAACGCGATATTATTCGAAAACCTCCCATGATGGCTAATCAATCCAGTTCCAATTCCTTCCCCATGAAGAGTGATATCAGACAATGTGCCTGAGCTGTAATCAAAATCAATTGCTGGCGCACCGGTTAATTCGACGTTGTGGATATTCAGTGCCCGATTATTTGAACCGGCTATTGCAGGAGATTGGCCAGCTTTGCCTGTGATGTTTTTCACTATGAATTCCTCATTGATATAATCTAATTTTAACAAACTTCCAACGCCATCGAAGTCTGTACCAAGTAATCCGGTTAATTCACCAGTCACACCGGTTAACAACAAGCCGTTAGATGACCCACTACCAACCGTAATATTACTGATTGCAAGATTTGTTTGTTCCGCCCTAATAGCAGGCCCACCACATCGCTCTAATGTGACATCTACAAGCGTTAAAGTGGCCGCAGTTTGATCTGCCTCTATACAACCGCTACCTGCATCACTAAGTTGAGAATTGGCTAGGCTAAAAGATGCATTCGAGGTTGATGAAAAACTAATCAGTGGGTCAGTTGAAAGTGAACGAGCAAACACAATGTCTTGGCCAATAAAGGCCCCGGATTTGAATATTGAGAGGGCAGGAGATGCTTCAAAAACATTTGTGCTGACTAAATCTATCATGGAAAATTCTGAATCTCCAAGAATAAAGCCAGCCCAACGATCGCCTAAACCCGTAGATGATATTGTCGCTTGATTGCCTCTTAGTACTCCATCCACAGTTATGCTAACGCCATCTGCCGCCCTTAACACAACACCACTAGAAATGGTTAATGAACGACCTAGCGGAACAATCAAGTTACTATCAAGGTAATATGGACTCCAGACTGAGTCGAGTATAACATTACCAGAATTAATCTGGTTTGCATCGATGTTTGATACAATAAACTGGTGAGCTTTTGGCTTACTGGTATCCCAAGAAATAATCTCGTTATAGCTGTTGTAAGACATTACGACCGTTTCAACTGAACCAGAATAGTCCTGTTGGTTGTCAACTAGGCGGGCAATTGCTTGAATTGTCACTTCTCCAGATTGATCAGTTGAATAGGATACACCTTGGTAATCAATCAAAGCATTGGCCAATGGGTTGCCCCGATCGATAACCGATATCTGAAGAGATGAGGTGATATTTAGTGAGGAAGAGGCTGGAATTATCGCTTGACCGTTAATCTCACCGTTATTGATTAGTAAGTGGCAATTTGGGGACAATGATAAATCAAGTTTGAGGATAATGCGATCTATCTCCAAATCTCCATCACAAGACCAAGACACATTAGCATTGATAGTTGTTGGGAATTGGCTGTCTAATGCAGAAATATAGCCGGCGTCACTAATGCCAATGGTATCAGCAGTAATTATTGCATTTGTTCCCATTATACTGGCATTGTCACTTATTGAGATTGTTGAACCGGTTTGCAAAATAAGCTCAGTATTATCAATTATAAGTACCGCGTTATCTTCTAAAATCAAGTTACCAGTAAGTTCTTGCAGCCCGGCATTAGATTGTATGGTAATTGAGTTGTTTGAAGAAATGACCCAATCTCCTGATGGAATTACTGGAACTTGAATCGATTGACCCTCTATGCCTCCATTCAATAATTTACTAACCCCGGTTCCATAAATGCTAGCAGTTACTACGGAGCCGTCAGAGAATAAAGGAACTGAAACCTCGCCGTTTTCATCACTCGCCAATTCAAATGTATTTACGGTAACTTCCGCTTGAATCGGATTACTTGACATATCAGTAATTTCTATTGTTGTCGGTAAAAATTCTTTGTTGATGGCAGTACTAATTACTAAATTAGCCGTTGACCCATAGTAAAATGCCCCTTGCCCAGAAGCATCGCTGAAAGCCGGATTGGAATTTACTACAGTCAAATCGAGTACGTATGCTGCAGAAAATTCCTCAACCTCTAACGGCATATCATGTAATTCGGCGACCCAATGGTAAATTGTAGATTGCGAATCCTGGCCCATTAGCAACCCTTTACTTTGGAATTTTGTCTCTAGTTGGTTTACCACCAAGTCTCCTTTGACTAATTCAACCCCATTACTTTGACCGCCTATGGCCGCAATATGTTGTGCAGATAGATCGCTTTCTTGAACTAATATTCCTGTTGAAAAGTTATCTGCTTGAAGATTCAATGCAGTTATTGTAGCGTACCATGCCTTACAACCGATAGAATTGTAATCGCCTGAATCATAAGATTTTGACGTGCTCAAATTCTCCCAATTATGATTGCCTCCAATAATATCGGCGGCAATTGATTGACGACTTGTTGTTGAAGAAAACACATTGCCAATAATTTCAGTATTGGTATCTCTGGTTATTATTCCAGCTTCCTGTGATGAAAAAGAAGAATTGTTGATGGTTAAGTGGCCTTGTTGTGAAGAACGTAATGCATATTGTTGCCCATGCACTGAAGAAGAAATAACATGGTGATTGCCTAAACCAGTTAACAAAATACCATACTTAGCATCAGATATAGTAACGCTCTCAATACTGCAGTTACCGTCACAGTCTTGTTCGATTACCGGAAGGTTTACGTCACCCATCCCGCTAAAATTAATATTACTAATTCGAGCCCCTGTGGCGCTATTTGATTTTAGCAATTGGTTGCCATTTGCTTGCACGTCATCAAGGTTAAAGTCATCAGCATTAGATAAATCAGCAAGTAGTGAAATGTCGTTTGCCTGAATTCCACTGGCTTGGAAACTAACACCGGAATTTGTTGCCAATCCTACTGAAACTGCTGACATGGTTAGGTTGTTGGCCGTTAAATCCCCTGCAGTAGCAGTTATTGCCACACCAACATTAGAAAATGTACTATCTTCAATAATGGCAGATCCTGTTGATTTGATGCCAATTGCTGAATTATTGATGACTCCCCCTTCAAGTGTTATTGTACCGCTATTCAATACCGCTTCGTTATCGATTGCTTCGGTGTTAAATTGATTGATTTGACCTACTCCAGCATTTCTAATTCCAATATAGGAGTCTGCCACTGTAAGGTTTTCAATTATCAAAGAACCATCAGACCGGATGCCTGCATTTGTATTCTCAATGATTACGTCTTCAAGATTGACTGAACCTGTCGCAGTTACGACAAGTCCCTGCCAAAGACCAGCCCCATGGGAGCTTTGTGATTGAGGTGTCGCACCAGAGAAGAAATGCACGCCGTGTGCCTCTAAAGAGCCTGCAACCTCTATATTGTGGCCATCCCCACCATCTATAGTGACTCCGGGTAAAATAGTAAGTGATGCCCCTTCAGCAATGGTAATATTGCCGGACAAAATTTTATTTTCATCCCAAATAATGTCATTTGAAATCACAGTGTCAGAAGATGATACCGTTAATGGCACTATTGAAATTAGTAGTAATACGACAATAGTGGAGGGTACCAAAGCCTTTTGCCGCATATTACCGCCTTTGTTGCTAACACATATCAAACCAAAGGCTTCCAGTCTAGAGTTAAATTATGGGTTATAGAAAATCAAATTCATCCTTGGGCGGTAATTCTTTGATAATTGAAACTGACATTTGGTATTTGCGCCTACAAATTAGTCCTTCTGGTGGGCCCGCCCGGATTTGAACCGGGGTCTGACGACCCCCAGCCGCCAAGTATAGGCCAAGCTAACCCACGGGCCCTATTGTGTCTAATTACCAGATTGTTGACTGAATGGGGCGACCTCATGAATAAGGTCTAGATGCCCGACGTACATTCTTCTGCAGCAATATCTAGAAAATCCGATCTTATCTAAGGCGTCTGAAACCTCGGTTCCAGAAACAACTAACTCATTGAATTCTTCCCATTTATGTGCCACAACGACACCACAACTGAAACATCTTACTGGAATTATCATATTTTCACCTCATCGATAGGACTTTTGTTTCTTTCTGCGCGCACCACGTCCAAGTTGGTGCTTTGCTTCTTTTCTTCTTGGGTCATTGACTAGAAGACTACGATCGAATCTCAAGTACTCATCTCTTAACTCTTCATCAGTTCCTTCAGCACCACCGTTGTAGAGTACAAGGCCTCTAGCAATAGCGGTTCTAATGGCGTCAGTTTGACCCATGATTCCACCACCAGTAGTTGTGATGTTGATGTCGACTTTAGCCAAGCGGTTCATTGCATCCGCAATGATTAGTGGCTCCATTGCTTTTCTACGAGCCAGCGAAGGTTGAAGAATTTCAATAGGTTCACTGTTGACTCTAACTCTACCCTTGCCGACCTTAACAGAGGCTCGAGCGATTGCGGTCTTTCTCTTTCCAGATGATTCTACTGCCTTATTCTTTTTCTTTGCCATCACTGGTCACCCCCAGTCCATCTGTGGCTTGGTGCGCCAAGGTTATGGCTTATTTCACCAAGTGAAACAAAGCTTGCTGATGCAGCCTTGCGGATTTTGCTATCGTCTCCCTGTTGATGTCCGTCAGGAAGATCTCCTGACAAGTGACTTGGACAGCCGATTTCTACTCTTAGATTGCGTAATGCTCTGCGTCCGCTACTCTTACTCTGGTAAGGCAGCATACCTCTTATTGAACGCTTTAGAATCATATCAGGCATTCTTGGGAAGAATGGCCCCTTTCTTGCGTGATTTAACTTGTATTTTTCCTGATAATTGTTAAACACTGCAGTTTTACTACCTGTTACGATAGCTTTCTCTGCATTGACTATTATGACTTTGTCATCTCTGTGTTCTCTTGCTGCTTTAATTAGCAAGTCTGCGGCTGCAGATGCTAAGCGACCAAGGACCATGCCGTCGGCATCAAATACGTAGGTTGTTTCATCCAAGGATAACAACCCCCTTGCCTGATGGATTTTCGTTCATAAGCTCGCCATAGGTCATTACTCGACCGCCAGCGGCTTCTATCTTCTCACGAGCACCGGTGCTCACACTGTAGGCGGCGATCGTGTGGTTACTGGATACCTCACCACTGCCAAGTAGCTTGCCAGGCACGAGGATTGTTGCACCCTCTGGGGCGTGGCGGCTTACTCTGCTTAGGTTAGGTTGGGCCCAGTTCTTGCGACTCCTAGAGAGACGCATGGCCACATCTCGCCAAACAGCGGAACCGGTATCGCGAGACTGGGCTTTCAGTTGATTGATGACACCAATCAACTGTACGTTTGTCTTACTATTTGGGTTACTCATTTGACTCCCTCGATGCTTTGAAGCAACCCTGCGACTCGCCAACCCATTATCAAAGCACCGACGCGAAGCGGTTGTCAAAAAGCGCGAATAACGCGCCTGTTTGAGTCATCATTCATACAGAATTTCGCCTTTAGCATCGAGTAATTCTATTGTTAAACCTGCGGCTCGGCCTTGAATGATAATTTCGTCATGCAGAGTGTCAGAGAAATCATCTAAAGCACCTAGAGCAGTTGTCCCAACAACATCGGTTAATTGGTCGATAAGATGGTTTAGCACACAGCTGACGCCATATGCTTGGCCTGCACGGAATGCATGGTCTACTCCACCTACTTCAGGCTCTTCCGCTTTCATTCTCAACATTACCTGCTGAGAATACGCAACTAGAGCACCATAGATCGATTCTATGATTTGTGCTGCTTCAAGGTCACCTAGGAGCATTTGTGCTTCACTAAGAGCCACTCTAACGGCTTGCCCGTATGTTGCGTGAGCAGAGATAAAGTCTGATGTTTCCTTTTGCATGGCTTGGTCAATTAGCGTCTTCCAGTCTTCCATGGCCTAGCCACAGCAGGTAAGCACCTTGAAGGTTCGGAATAAATCCGAATCAATCAGTTAATTTCAAATCTTAAAGTTTGAATCCTGACCATCAACAATTCCTGCTTGCCTAACCGAGCCATCAGCAGCGACAAACTCGCCGGCCTTGATTTGGTTATCATACAGATTTACATCGTCAAAACGCTTGACCATCATTCCTTCTCCAAGCGCCACAGTCAATGACTGGAGAATCATGCCAAGGGTGGCAACGGCTCTATCTCGGTGACTTGCATCAATTGTGTGATCTGAATATCTTGCCTCTTCGAAGATAGTCAAGAAAGCGTCTAGTTGTTCACTTGGAACCATTTCGAATGCACTACGGACCGCAGCCTCAAATTCTCTAGTGGTTTCGTAAACCTTCTTCATGAAGCCATACTTTCTAAAGTGCCTAACAAGGTTCTTGTAACAATCAAAGATAGCGGCAATGAACTCATTGCTTGCTTCTAATTGCAACATAGTATCTGTTAAGATACCTCGTAATGCTTGTACTTGGCGACGTGCTTGTGACCTCTGGTAATACAGTATTCCACCAATAAACAGCGCCATCAATAGTATTGCTAGAGCCATGGTATTTCCTGGCGTAAAGAAGCCTGTATCAGCGCTCACTGAAATTGGTTCTCGCCATTGAATTTCATGAGAAATATTGTCTTGCGATGGGGCAAAGAATGTTGAACCAGGATAATAGGCAATAATTCGCCACAATCCTTGACAAGGTTGTCCGCCACAGGTCCTGCCGTCAAATGCCCACTCGAAACTTGCAATGCCTTGCTCGTTTGTTGTCGACCGGTTTTCTCCATCAGTAACCCATTCCCCTTCATTTGAGTAAAATTGGCGCAGGAAGAATACTTCTTCGTTCTCGACTGCGAGATCTAATCTATCCCTGAGCAGGGCTATTTCACCAATTACTGCATCGCCCTCAGACAAACCATTATCACCACGGTAACTCCAAGTTTGCTGAACTTGAATATCAACTCTTGAACGAACCAGTATATCGACATCCATGAATGAGCCGTTAAGTGACTTATCGGCATCTCTTGCACAGCCACCGTAATTGCTCAAATCTTCAGTTGGCTCATAGGCGACACGGAGTACACGGAATCCTTCGGTCTTACCACCAGTAGTTTCAACACCCTTCAGTGTTGGATTTTGCAGCGGATCACCGCTAAACCAGGTAATAGTTCCGCGGTCATCTAAAGCTTGACTTGTCCTAATTCTGGCAATCGGTCTGATGTTCTCCTCTGGATCTAGGTATAAGTTTAGACACTTATCTCCCACAGGATCTCCATTACTTTGTTTCAAAATAGCATCAATGTGGAAAGATTCCTTGAGGAATAATCGGTAATACTCTGTTCCATTAGGTGCAAGCCACTTATCAGTTGTTGACTTGAATGGCCCTACATCAGTAATTGATAACGTTGAATTAGAGAATATCTGGTAAGTCAATGGGAGAGTTTTTGATTTGTATCTGTACTGGTCTCGGTTGGCTGTATTAAGCGCTGAGTAGATGATGTTGATATCTGCTTGTCCGGCTTGAACGCCTTCGATGTCGCACTCAATTACAAACGTACCACTCTCATCGGTTCTAACATCGTTACACTTGGTGATTTGATTATCAGGGTCGTTCTTCATGGTGTATTGGGCTGAAACGACTCTATTGGATAGATTATTACCCAGTTCGTCATAAAGTCGCCCAGTAAGAACCATTGGTTTATCTTCATATTGTTGCGTTTGAATATCAAATTCACCAGTATAAACAATTTCTTCATCTGGTGCGTCAATGTATGTTGTGCCAATTAGGTTGAAACCGTTCTCGATATTAGGCATGAAGATTCGATACTTTTCGTTGTTTGGAACGAAGGTACATGGATCCCATGCACCACCCAATGTTCTGAAATCAAGTTCGTCAGCAAACGGTTGGCAGCCTTCATTTGGCAAACTCTCTTCATACCTCAATATGACGTTTACCGGGCCAAAACCATCAGGCAAGAAACCGGCTGGATCATTACTTAGTTTGGCTGGAGTCAATGGAGAAATGTCCGCTCTTAGGCAACCTACCGATTCTTCTCTGCTTACCACTCCATCTTGGTCTGTATCCCAATCGGAGAACTCATCATTATTTCCGTCGAAGTAACACAAGTGTGAGTCCCCAGAACCAGGTATTGGTTGCGGTAATGTCAATTGGCCAGCGCCTAATGGGGCAATCGTTGCAACCAATTGGCGATAGGTGACGCCTTGGAAGTCCGTGCCTTCGAAGATAACATCCACTAAGCCACCACTTGGCGCCTCAGCACCGTTTAGGTTAACCGGAGTTATACTAGGGTCATTGGCTCCATCATCAGTAATTTGAGCAACAAAGTTCCACGAATCTCCGCTCTTTCTAAAGTTGCCAAATTCTTCTTGTACTTGTCTTGGAAGTAAATCTGTCACGGTTATATTAGTTCTAGAGATAACCCAAATGTATTGATTGACGGCTGAACCCTTCAATAATTTCGAACCAGGATATTCAAATTCAAGTGAGAAATTACCTAATGAATCAGTGCTGTTGATGGTGAATGGAACCTCAAAGAAACCATTGTCATCTGTGTAATTGACACCTGTGCGCCCATCAAATGACCACGTGTAATTCACAGGGGCATTTCTCACTGGTTGAAGCGAGTTGTCGACTAGTTTTGCCTGAATTACCGTACTGGTATTTCTGTACAATCTTGGGGTCGAAGTCATTTGGAAATCTGTAGTTCCAATCACTGTTATGTTAATGTAAGCACCCGTAGGGGAAAGTGTGCTGGTGTTTCCGGTAAAGTAGAACGCGGAATTGGTGAAGTCAACTCTAGTGCCGTAGGTTTTGGCTGGGTATTGGCTTAACCAAGTAAAGTTGTAATCATATACGGCGTCACAAGTTGAACATGCCTGAGTTGGTTTAGAAGTAAATTGTGTCTCTTGTTGTCCGATAAACTGTCCGTTTCCATCTATGTCAATTTGCAAGGTGATCGGATCATCAACCCATGGGGCTAATGTCCTATTTGTGACAGTACCGACAACTCTGTAGGATTCTCCAGTATTCATTTCTGGAACTATTTCACATCTTACTTGGCTGTTAGGGTCGGTTGGGTCTACTGCCCCACATGGTGGTAGGTTACTATTGCCAGCATTGACCAGCGATATTGCCCAATCATCGCCATCAACGGCAATAAATGGCCGTAGTAATGCAGCTTCTCCCGATAAACTTGCAGGATTGCCATCCCAGTTAGTTGGATATGGTTTGATTGCTGATACTTCGTTGAAATTCAGCCCCGCGTTTGTCAGTGCGTCAGCATGGAATAATGTAGCCCAGTTACCAAAAGTTCCATCACCGTTATTGATTGTTCCATCGAAGTAATACACAGGATTAGTTCCTGGCAAATACATGGTTCCATCGATGTTCATTCGATGCATTACTCGAACGTTTTCTGGCTCTGTATTATCACCGTATAGATATGGGAATGGCCACTCTGAAGCTAATTCTGGTAATACCTGACCTGTCACTTGGTAATCTCCTGCTGGCAGTGTTGTATTGGTATACAAACTAGTGAAATCCCCGGTAACTGGGTCACCATTAGCATCGGTGACGACTATGTGGCGTTTGGTTAAGTCGTCCCAAATAATCTCCTCATAGCCACCAGGTAACTGGCCTACGCCATTGTCTAAACTGGCATTCAGTCTAATTTGGCGCCAAGTACCTGATATGCCTACGTCTTGAACAAATGTAACCGAAGCGAACCCACGGTTGTCTGTACGGTAACCGTTGCCATCTAATCCGGAAAAGTTGGTTGGGCTAGATAAGTTGCCAAATGGACCGCCTCTAACAGTAAATGTGATTGGAATATTACTGATTAATTTGGTGTAGTCTCCTCGGTCGGTATCTGCGGTGTAATGCGCCCAAAAGTCAACCTTGAAAGGTTGCTCACTGCTCTTAAACGCCCCAATCGGTGCAATATTAGCAGTTAAATTGGCTTCAGCTCCCATGAGATATGATTGGGATTGATTGCCGTTGAAAGCAAATAATTCTGTGACCTCAGCATACACTCTGTAAGTTGAACTATCGCCTACTGTTAGCATTTCAGGATAGATGTATTGGTTGTAAGTGAAGTTACCAAAATTATTGGTTGGGATGTATATTGACTCTATCGCCTTAGTACCATTATTGGCCCACTCAATATTAATCTGAATTGGGACATTTGGAGCAGGCTCAAATTGGCTGGTAACTGGATTAATCCAATCAACATGGCCGGTGAATCGTTGTGGTGTTTTTGCATCAATCCATAACTTGTCTGGTGCATTGAGGGTGATGAAGGTTGGAGATTTATCATCATCATCAAGCAGACAATCGTTATCAAAGTCCCAATCGCTAGACTCCGCCCCATTGTAACAGGGGTCGCTCACTTCACCATCTTCTAAATGATCAAAATCAGGATCGATTCTTGTATCATTATCGTCATCATTGTCAATAGCATCAGGACCTGTTGATGGGTCTAGTGGATTGGCAAGAGCCTCTCCATCCCCGAAATCGTCGTGATCCCATGGGTTAGTTGAATTTCTGTCAAAACGAATTGGCCAGACAAGATTTTCGTCCTTATCTTCCATACCGTCTTGGTCGTCATCGAGGTCTAAATCGTCTCTAAGTCCGTCATTATCGTGATCGAATGGACCTACAATACCAAGCGGCCCTGCCAACTCTACTAGATTGTCTAATCCATCGCCATCCCAATCATTGTCCGCCCAGTTAGAGATGTTATCATTGTCGTGATCCCATGGAGATTGCTCTTCACCAGAGAAACATCCCGGCAGTAACTCTTGAGTCCAATCATCAATACCATTGTTATCATCATCATAATCCTCAGCGTCTGGAACACCGTCATTATCATTATCAACGTCGTAAAACCGTGGGTTTTGATATCCTTGAGTCATTTCGCCGCGGTCCCAAACTGCTTGGAAGAAACCGTCGTCATCCGCATCGGCGTCATTACCATCGTCATCGTTATCATTACAATTTGTTCCTGTGAAGAAAGAGGAGCCTTGAGGTAGGGTGATGTTTGCGTCATCGTCTAAATCGTCATTGGTATCCATGTCAAAATAATCCCAGATTCCGTCATTATCGTCATCGACATCAAACCAATCATACACGCCATCGGCATCATCATCAATATCGAGGGTGTTGTTGAAACTATCACCGTCAATGTCTTCATCGACTTCGTTTGCAACTATATCTGCCCCCATTTCATCGGGGAAATCCTGAACCGGACCAGTGTCTGAATTCCAACTCCATCCTTGAACACCTAAAGTAAGGCCTAGCCAAACAATGAATGCATCCCTGCTGTCGGCTATTTGTGAATAGGTTATTCCAGCATCTATAGTCCCGTCTCCGCCATAGTCATAGTGGTAGCATCCGCCTTGTGCACCTGGAGTACAACTCCAGTTATTCGAAGGCCCACCTGCGGTTTGGCCTTGGTCAAGACCTAGGTCTGGCCTAGTGGCAAATGGCAGACCCAGTTGGGCATTGACACCATTAAGTGGCATTTGATAAGCAAAGGCATAGGTATAACCGCAGGAGAACCCTGTAGCAAAATTACCAGCTGTGTAGCCACAAGTTGACAAATTGAATGTGCCGCCCATTTTTGGATCATCGATGTCCATTATTCCATCATTACCTTCATCTTGATCCCACCAATTGGGCATTCCGTCACCATCTTGATCAGTGTCTAAGCCGTTAATCAGAGAATCCCCATCGGTGTCTATATCCCATTCATTACCGCCATTCCGGGAATTCCATCTAGCCATTAGGAACCAATAAAATTCTGGAACTTCCCCTGGAGTGACTGGTTGTGTTGTAGCATCATAGCCGTTGTAGTTTAGCATCATTGATTCAAATGGGTGGTGTTGAAATACCAAATTCCAGTAATCTGAAGCGTTAACAGAATAACCTTGCCCATCTTCAGAACCGTCTAAATCGCCCCCGTCATCAACTGGATAGTACGGCCTGTAGAATGAGTCTGTTTGGTCGAAATCAACTACTCCACAATTTCCATCATCAGGATCATACAAGTCTGAAAGTCCGTCATTATCATCATCCCAATCAATGCTGTTCTCTAGGCCGTCGCCGTCAATATCAGAGTCTATATTGTTAGGTCCATCATCTCGATAAAGCCCTCCATTGATTAATTGCAAATCATTATCGTTGTCAAAATCACAGTCCCAATCAATATCCAATAAATCGATTATTCCATCGCCGTCATCATCAATATCGTCCCAGTTAGAGATTCCGTCGCCGTCCCAGTCATTGAATAATGAAAAAGAGGCACGGCGTGTAGTACAGCGAGGATCCGGATTTGCTGGAATTGGGTTGGCTTGTGTTGGGCAGTTCCATGCTGCTACGTCTGCACTTGAGTCAAGTGGATATGAGTCGTTTTCGTTTTGTATTTGATCATCATCTAAATCGTATTCAAAGTTTGCTTGGTCACCACTGACAGCAATATTAGCTAAATTATCTGGGTTTGGGGTGCCGCCCATGTCTGGGTCTAACCAATCATACACTGCGTTATAGTTTTGATCAAATGGCCTGAGTCTGTCGTCATCAAGGTCGCCGTCATAATCAATTTCACAATCTAGGCCTGCGATACCGTCAGTATCGCCACCGGGAGTTTGGTAAGAGCCTGAGTCATTATTTCTATTATAATCGTTAAGGCCATCGTTATTGAAATCTACAACAACGCAAACATCTGGAATTCCGTCGTTGTCATCATCCGGGTCAGACATATCTAAAATTAAGTCATTATCATCATCAGTATCAGAGCTGTCTGGAAGGCCATCATTATCATTATCTGGATCGATGAAATTCGGAATACCATCACCGTCAAGATCTCCGTCGAAAATTTGAGTAAACGCTGGAGTCCCTTGTGTGGTTATTGTTGCATCTTCAAATAGCGGGTAGAAGCCTGAAGCAGTTGCTAATGGGCCATTGACTCTGTTTTGTTCCCAAACAAGATAATCTACACCGCCAGAATAAGCCAGGTAATCATTGGCTAACCATTCGACTGGTGCGTCAAATAGGTTGCCTGCTTGTGCGTGAGTTAATGCTTGAGTTGAATCGTATGGAAATGCATCTTCGATGTCTGGTAAACCGTCACCATCATCATCCTCATCAAAATAATCTTGAATACCATCGTTATCTAAATCGCAAGGCCACTTAAATTGGTCAATACGGCCATCGTTATCATCGTCTTCGTCGTATCTATCTGAACCTGAGCCATCACTATCCTCGTCAGTTACTCCGTCATTGTCGTGATCCATTGGGTTCTGGTCTGCCAAGTAGGTATTACCAACTGGTTGGTTGGTCCATGGGTGAATGAGCCCTGGGTCAAGATATCGGTCAGTACTAACATTGATCGGATCGTACCCTTGAGCCTCTAATGCATCGATATCTAATGGCCCCTCTAAGATGCCGTCATTGTCATCATCCCAATCATCAACATCTGGAACACCATCATTGTCGTGGTCTAGTGGGTCGGTTCCATAGCATCCGTCAAATCTCTCAAGGAGATCGTAAATTCCGTCATTATCATCGTCAAGATCATTCAAATCATTAATTCCATCGTTATCGTGGTCATCTTTATTGGATTCTTCTAGGAATAGAGAATATGACTCAGAAAGCGCAAGAATTGCCGACATGTCGTTGATTACTCCTGAAGACACTCCCGGGTCAGTCCACATTATGTCAAACAAAGCAGGATGTGGTTGAGGGGGAACTTGGTTGTAGTCAACTAATGTTCCCTGTCCAGATACATCGCCTCCTTGAGTAACTGCTTCCGGCTTTAATAACTCGCCATCAGAAAATATACTGTAGCTTGTTGCTGATTCATCCTCTGCAGGCTCGGTAGCTAACAAGGAAAGAGTAGTGCTTGAAATCATTAGGAATATCATCAATAATGAAAGCGTAAATTTACGACGTTTTTCTGATAGGTTTATGGTTAATTTTGTTTGCATTTAAGCACCCCGACAAATTGCCACCGAGGTATGATATATCAACGCGACAGGTTGCTTTGTCGTTAAAGTATCAAGAGAAACGATAAGTATCATTGCCAAAATGTGAATAAAAAAAAGGTCCCTTGGAGGGCGAACCCTCCAAAGGACCAGTAACTGATAAAATAATCAGTGGAACGATGTCAAACTGCTTAGAGTTCTAACTCGTCGAGGATGCCGTCATTGTCGTCATCATCATCCAAGTGGTCGTCTAATGCATCGTTGTCGTGGTCGAATTGACCAGTCATGTCATTACCATCGTTGTTTTCGAACCAGTCTGAAAGACCGTCGTTATCATCGTCAGTATCTGTCATGTCAACATATCCATCGTTATCGTGGTCGTAGCGATAGCCGGTAGATGTCGGTCCGCCAATTTCCTCAGTATCGAGAATATCATCGTTATCGTCATCTGGATCTACAGCGTCGTTCATACCATCATTATCGTGATCACGTGTGCGATCTTCGCCGGTGTCCATGATACCATTGCCGTTGACGTCTTCCCAATCATTTCTGTTGTCGATTCCATCATTGTCAATGTCCAAATCTACATTGTCGGATATTCCGTCATTGTCAGCATCGTAAATGTTGGTATTCGGGTTTCCGTCATTAACTTCTTCTTCGTCGTTAATTCCATCTCCGTCATCATCATCATCTTCTGCATCATCAATACCGTCATTATCACTATCAAATGGATTTGCGTCAACATCATTTGGTATACCGTCATTATCGTTGTCGTTATCGACATCGTCTGGTATTCCGTCTCCGTCATTATCATTGTCACCGTTTAATTCCTGGTTGTCAAGCTGTTGGCCTTGCTGCTGATCGGTTTGTTGGCCTTGTTGACCTTGTTGACCGTTTTGGGTTTGTCCTTGTTGTTGTTCATTTTGACCATTTTGGTTTTGTCCGTTTTGGTCTTGTTGTCCTTGTTGTTCTTGTTGACCGCCTTGTTCGCCGCCTTGTTGTTGTTGTCCTTGCCCGTTATCTTGCTGCTCGCCTTGTTCTCCTTGCTCGCCTTGTCCTTGCTGACCGTTCTGGCCTTGTTGGCCTTGTTGGCCTTGTTGGCCTTGTTGGCCTTGTTGACCTTGTTGACCTTGCTCGCCTTGTCCTTGTTGGCCTTGTTGGCCTTGTTGACCTTGCTGGCCTTGTCCTTGTTGTTGACCTTGTCCTTGTCCTTGGCCTTCGCCTTGTCCTTGTCCTTGGCCTTGTCCTTGCCCTTGTCCTTGTCCTTGGCCTTGTCCTTGTCCTTGTCCTTG
>QXXX01000088.1 GCA_009887195.1 Candidatus Poseidoniales archaeon
AGAAAAAGTATCAGACAAGCCACATTAAAAGCTGCTGAGGTACCTTACCAAACTGCATGTTTATCACTAGACCTACTAAAATTATTAGATGGTTTAGCGAATTATGGTAACGCAAACGCAGTTTCGGATGTGGGAGTGGCTGGATTACTTGCTAGTGCAGCATGCAAAGGCGCATTATTCAATGTTGATATAAATCTTAATTCATTACCTGCTGGATATGGTCAGACAATGAGAGATGCTTGCCCACAGATATTAGCAGATTGCAGCATAACTGCTAGAGAAATAATGCAATCAGTCAAAAAAAGAATTGCCGATTAGTCATCTAACTGTAGACCCGGTGGAAATTTGCCCATCTATGGTAATTAATTTTACTTGCCCATTTCCGTCATCTGCAGCTAACATCATACCCTCAGAATTCACACCTCTAAGTGGTCTTGGTTGCAAATTACTGACAAATACAACTTGCATACCAGTCAATTGCTCAACACTGTAATATTGTTTAATACCAGCACATATCACTCGTCCATTATCACCGTCATCCAAATTTATCACGTATAATTTATCCGCATTAGGATGTTCTTCAACACTAGTTATCTTGCCGACTTTTAGTTCTACTTTCATAAAATCATTGAAGTCTAAATATTGTATTCCTTCTACTTGTTTATTCATCTTTTTTCCACCTTTCTTTCCACCTTTGACATTCGATATAGGGTTGCTATCAGTTACTTCTTTAGATACCAATGATTGTTCTTGTTTTAATATTTCATCTAATTCTAAACGTTTGAATAATGGTTCAGGGTTTTGGTCATTCCACGTCATATCGGTTTGCCAGTCAATTGCTGAAAACCAATCTGTTTGTGCCACTTGCCCTGATTGGCCAAGGGAATCCCATAACCTCTGAGCACTGAAAGGCAAAAATGGTTGTGTAACCACGGCAAGATATCGACAAATTCTCCAGCCAAATGCTAGGCTAGCTAAAGATTCTTTAGCCGCATCAGAGCCATCAAACTTATCACCCAAATATTTCCAAGGTGTTGCAGCCTGAATAATTTGATTGCCGTATTGGGCTGCATTCATTACATACCTCAACGCTTCCTTATACCTATGTCGCTCAAGAGATGTTGTGATTTCTAAATGTATTTTTTCTAACTTTTCAGAGTGCTTAGCGGTAATATTACTCATCTCTAAATTTTCAAATGGTCCATTTGCAGTTTTAGGTAAGCGAGCGCCTAAAGTCAAAACGCGATGAACGAAGTTACCGTATGCTGCGATTAGTTCAGAGTTTATTTTTTCAACAAAGTCTGGCCAATTGAAGTCTGTATCGTGGTTTTCTGGCATGTTAATGCTTAGATAATATCTTAACGTGTCAGGATCAAACCTCTGTAAAAATGAAGGTAACCAGACAGCATGTTTCCTAGATTTAGAAAATTGTCCACCGGCCAACATTAGATATTCCATTGCTGGGACATTAGTTTCTAGAGCTAATTCACCGAATGATGGCAACTCAACCGGTTGAGTGGAATTCTTCCCTGCATTGGCATGATTAAGTCCCATAATAAGAGCAGGCCATATTACAGTGTGAAATGGAATGTTATCTTTGCCTAGGAAATAAAGGTGTCTTGGAGAGTTCCCCTTTTCGTCAACCATCCACCATTTCTTCCATGAATCTTTGCCGTCTGGATGTCCAGCCTTGGTAGCAATAGATTCAGACCAAATCTGTGCACAAGTAGTATAACCTTGAACTGCTTCAAACCAAACATAAACACACTTACCTTTCCATTCATTATCCTCTAATGGCAGGGGAATGCCCCATGATAAATCTCTAGTTACTGCTCTTGGCCGTAGACCCATGTCTAACCATTGCTTTGTCATTGCTTTGACATTAGACTTCCAGACGGCACTACGACTTTCGGCATGTTGTTCTAGGACCTCTTGAAACAGATCTAGTCGGTAAAAGAAATGGTCAGTGTCCCGAATTTCAATATCTGCTTCAGGATTCATTTTTGATCTTGGAGACTTTAATTCAATTGCTTCGTAAGTGGCACCGCACTCATCACATTGGTCACCCCTAGCTCCATCTATGTCACATGTAGGGCAGATACCTTCTACATAACGGTCGGGCAAAAATCGTCCCTTATTATCACTCGACAGTTCGTAATATTGTTTGCTTGTTCTACGTTCAAATAATCCTGCATCAAGTAATTTAGTAAAATTTTCTTGAACAATGTTCTTGTGTCTGACATCTGAAGTTCTATTGAACAGTGAACCGCCATACTCTATACCTCTAGGGTCTATTTTTGGCTCCCAAGAGCATCCTAGGTCTAGGAGTGCTTGTTGGTTGATTTTGTGATATCTGTCTACAATAACTTGTGGTTTGACGCCTTCAACTTCTGCTGACACTGTAATAGGAGTTCCATGTTCGTCTGAACCCGATACCATTAGTACCCGATTTCCTTTAGCACGTTCGAACCTTGCTTGAATATCTGGGGGGAGGTAGCACCCGGCTACGTGGCCTAAGTGAAGTGGTCCGTTGGCATATGGCCATGCGACACAAATCATCACGTATTCGCTCACATCGGTCATCTAGAGCCCTCAATGTCTGTGCGTGTAGACTTCCGTTATTGAGTTTCACCATCAATATCGATTTATGCGTCATTTTGAATAACTAGAATCATTAGGCATGTTTAGCGCATCGTCTAGGGGCCGTCGTAAATTCATGGATTATACAATATTGATTTTTTACATAACATTAGCACTTGGAGTATCTTTCCTTTGCTCCATTTTAGAAGCAATTGTACTTTCAATACCTTACACGCACATAGCAGTAATGGAAAAGAATGGCAGTAAAATAGGACAAATCTGGGCCAAACTGAAAGATGATGACGCAGTAAAACCATTAACTGCAATTCTTACGTTAAACACTATTGCTCACACGATGGGCGCTGCAGGTGTTGGTTCCGAGGTAAACAAACAGTTTGGTGAAGAATACCTGACAATAGCCTCTGTAGTACTAACCATAGCAGTACTATTCCTCTCCGAGATAATTCCAAAAACTCTTGGAACTGCCTATTGGAAACAGCTTGCTCCAACTGCAGGCCATATTCTTAACTTTTTGACTTACACACTGATGTTAATTATAATCCCTATACAGTGGCTAAAAAAGATCTTACCTTCGGGAGGCAATTCGTTAGTAACTCGTGATGATGTAGCAGCATTGGCTGATTTAGGAGAAGAAGAAGGCATCTTAGAAGTTGATGAAGAGACGGTGATTCACAACTTACTCAGGCTTAGAGAAATTGCAGTCAATGAAGTTATGACTCCTAGGGTGGTAATAACAGCATTTCAACAAGATTATACTATCAGACAAGTAATGGATGAGAATCAAGTAATAAGATTCTCGAGAATTCCTATTTTTGGTGACTCTATTGACGATATAAAGGGCATCATAATTCGTTCCCAATTACTAATGGCGGCCAGTCGAGATGAGTGGGATTTAACGATTTCAGAGTTATCAAAACCAGTAAAGACAATTTCAACCAACAGTTCAGTTGACAGTGCATTAGATATGTTTTTGACTAAAAAACAACAAATAGCCATTGTTATAGATGAATTTGGTGGTAC
>QXXX01000089.1:0-1202 GCA_009887195.1 Candidatus Poseidoniales archaeon
TATCCCCAAATCAATGCTGGCACTCAATAGTTGAATAATACATACCCTTGACAACAGGCAACCCAATAGATTTGAAGAGCGAGGTTAAAGTACGCTTGCCGTTAGGTTAAACCATGGCGAAGAAGAAGACTGACGCAGGTTTACCAGAATGGGCCGTCCCTATATGGGAAAAGATGGGTTCACCAAGTATTGATGACTACGAAAGTGTCCACAATGGACAATTACTTGAGCGTAGACACGGACTACGTAAGGACGACTTGGTAGAAATCTTACTAGATGCTAGAGCATTCAAAGAAGGCGATGACATAATTGTCAAAGGTCGTCTATTATCCTCCGGTAAGACCAGTATTGAGATTCTTACAGATGCTGGTGACACCGTCTACTTAGCAAGAGATGTAATTGTCAAAATAAAGCTAGTAGCCCACACAAGACCTGCATATATCGATGACAAAGAATTGTTAGCCTTTGAAAGAGCGGACATGAAGAGAAGATCTTCACTGCATGAAAAGGTCGAGAAAGAAGTCAAAGGTAGACAAGATGATTCCCATTTATGGGGCTGATAAAATGTCTTTGAAAGATAAGCGCTGCATACCTTGTGAAGGTGGTATACCGCCATTAACGAGTGAAGAAATCATACCGCTTTTACAGCAAATCGATGATAATTGGCAAGTTGTTGCTGACCACCACATTGAGCGAGAATTCAAATTTTCGGATTTCCAAAACGCCCTAGACTTTGTTAACCAAGCTGGCAAGATTTGCGAAGCAGAAGGGCATCATGCGGATTTTGAATTATCTTGGGGAAGAGCCAAGGTTATGATCTGGACTCACAAAATCGATGGTTTAGCTGAATCTGACTTTTTCCTAGCAGCTAAAATTGACGATATATCCTAGGTGTCAAGATGTCTGAAGTTCAAGATATTATTAATACCCGTAGAACCATATATCGATTTACTCAACAAGAAGTTAACCAAGAGTCGATTGACCAAGCACTTCTAGCAGCCTCAAATGCACCTTGCCACAAACATACTCATCCATGGAAATTCTTTGTTATGGGTGGAAACATCAGGCAAGCATTAATTCCATTAATTACCAAACTGGCCAATGAGAAGTCTAGGAAAAATAATTCAGTAGATTTAGCAAAAGATGTACAAAGAGCAGTCAATAAAATAATTCTAACGCCAGTAATAATAGCTGTAACCAGT
>QXXX01000089.1:1212-2432 GCA_009887195.1 Candidatus Poseidoniales archaeon
AGGTATTGACTCAAATAAATGGGAGATAATTGGCTTTGTAAAATCTGGATATCCAGCAGCAGTACCTAAAGTCAACAAACTATCAGTTGGTGAAATATCGGTTTACTTAGACTAATCAAAGTTTAACTGGCCTTGTAGCACCACACGCTTGACACTTCAACAAGGTAGTTCTATCTTCTTTGATAAACATAGTATCCGGTGATGAGCATTGGCTGCACATAATGTATGAATTAACATAGTTGACTATGGTTTTTTTGATTCTTTTCGGCGGAATTCTACCCTTGAACCTAGCCCTTGGACCATCTCTTGAACCAGAGGTCCCTAGATCGTTCAGAATGTATTGATAAACATGATTTTCATCTCTATCCATCATAGAAACAACTTCATTGAAGTTTCTCAGAATAGTGTTAGAACCTTCGATTAGAATTTGTGGCTCTGGCAATCGCCATCTTGATTTGCCAGAAATATTCTCAGGTATTTTATCCCTGGCTCGGTCTAACAAGGACTCGTAATCGAAGTCTGCCATGTATATTGGTCGGAGGTTTCATTCTTCAATGCTTGGTATGGCAATCAACTAAACATTGATTGTTTTGATGAAAGGTTTGATGAATGGTCGACTCATGGGTTACATTGATAGAAATGGTAGTTAGTATCGAAGAATTACGCATGACTGCAATGAATCTGCGCAAGGAAGGTTTGAACAGTCAACAAATTGCAGATGAATTATCACTCTCGCAAGACACCATTTCATGGCTCTTAGCCGGTAGTAAAGGTGAAGAAAGACCTAGTGATGTAAGAATTGGTTGGCGAACAATTGGCGTAAGACCAACAAGGATTTCGGCGGTTGGAACCATAATGGCGGATGTTGCTGATGAAGAACTAGGGTTTGAAAATATTGACACAATCGTTGGAATTTCAATTAATGGCATATCATTTGCTCACGAAGTTGCCAGAATATTAGATTGTGAATTCACCGTGTTTAGAACTACTGACATTGGAGATGGGTCTGGCTCTTTGTCTAATAAATATGGACAAGTTTCTGGGAAAAAAGTAGTGATTATTGACGATGTACTGTCTACTGGAAAAACCATGGTAAAAACCATCAATGCCATTAAGGCAGCCGGTGGAGAAGTAGGATTAGTAATAGTTCTAGTAAACAAGACAATGAGAAATGAAATCGAAGACGTACCTCTCAGGGGCGTCATACGAGCAGTTTCTGT
>QXXX01000089.1:2442-12374 GCA_009887195.1 Candidatus Poseidoniales archaeon
AGGTGATAATATGCACTGGGCTGATGTTGTTGCCCTAAATTTGTCTAGGCGTGGCAATAAACATATTGTGTCAACTGGAATTACTCCTAGTGGAGAATTTCACATTGGCCATCTTCGAGAAATTCTTACTGGGGACATGATTGCCCGTGCAGCAAGTGATTCTGGACTTGATGTTGATTTCATTTTCATTGTTGATGATGCTGACCCTCTCCGTCGAGTATACCCTTTCCTAGACGAGGAGTACGCAAAATTTATTGGCCATCAAATAGGTGACATTCCAGCTCCTAAAGCAGATGGAAAACCAGATTACCAAAGTTATGAAAGCAACGGTTGGAACTATGCTGATCACTTCTTAAATCCATTTTTAGACGCTTTAGCCACCATTGGAGTAAGGCCAAGAATAGTCAAAAATTTGGCGTCATATAAATCTGGCAAATTTACTGAATGTGCAAAAATTGCTTGTGATAATTCGGACAAAATAAAAGAAATTATTGAACGCGTCTCTGGTCGCGAATTACCTGCTAATTGGTTTCCTTGGAGCCCTTTGAATTCGAACGGTTCTCTAGAGGGAGTATCAGTCACCGGTTATGAATTCCCATTGGTACATTATACCGATGCAAATGGTAATACTGGTTCATCAGATTTAACCAAAGGTGAAGGGAAGCTCCCCTGGCGAATAGATTGGCCTGCTAAATGGTCTTGGATTGGAGTTACCTGCGAGGCTTTTGGCAAGGACCATGGAGCATCTGGCGGGTCGTATGATACCGGAAAAGAAATTTCCCAATTATTCGGATATGACGCACCACAGCCATTGGTTTACGAATGGATTAGCCTGAAAGGAAAAGGTGCAATGTCATCATCTTCGGGCAATACGATTGGGCCAATGGAAGCCCTACAATTAGTTCCCCCTGAAATTTTGAGATATTTGATTGCCCAATCTAAGCCTAACAAAGCAATAGAGTTTGATGCAGGCATGAGTTTAGTCAATTTAGCTGATGATTATGAAAGAAATTCTCTAAGGGATTTTGATAATGAACTTGCTGATGAAAATCTGTCGCGCAGAAGGCGTGTTCAAATTGAAGATGCCCAAGTTGCAATAAAGCTTTCAGCAATTGGTGAAACTAATAAATCGAATAATTCCACTGTTTCTTTTAGACACTTAGCACTGCTTGCACAAACTAAATCCGAAGATCAATTGGTTTGGGAAAGTCTTGGATTTACCAAGGATAGCCAACCATCTGACTTGCTAAGAGACAGACTAGAGAAAATGCGCACTTGGATAAGTTCTGAACATTTCCCAGAGGAAATGAAAATAGTTTTGATTGAGCATGTTCCTGAGAATTTACTAAATGAATTACTTGAAGAAGAAATCCAAGTTTTGAATAAATTGACTGAGTTGCTTGAACAGAGTGAATGGACAAATGAAAGCATTAGTAACTGCATTGTTGATTCCGCTAAATCTTTAGATAAATCTCCAAGATTGGCATATAATGTATCATATGTCTGCTTAATGGGTAGCAAAAAGGGACCACGTCTTGCCCCAATCTTGACTGAATTGCACAAATCCACTATAATCAATCAACTAAGGCGTTGTATCGAATTCATTCAGTAACTTCACAATAGCCTAAAATTGGCTATTTCACTCCGTACCATTCAAATGTCAGGGGGATTCATCCCTCGTCATGGCCGGGGTTTACTGTCCTACCTGCGAAGCAGATGTCGAACCTGCTGCTAAATTTTGTTTATCCTGTGGACATGATATGGATGTCCAAGGTCCTATTACCTCAACTGGACACGATCTAAATCAACTCAAAGCAGTGATTAGAATGCGTGAAGACCTCTCTATGGCTGAAAAATTCGATATGATTGCCAAAATCGAAGAGGGGGCAAATCCAATAAAATTAGGAATTGCCGCACCAGCAGAAGGAGAAGGTATCGACCTGTCTGACGCATTTGGAAATGTAGAACTTGAATCCCCAAGCGTAAATGTAACAATGGATTGGGGCCAGTCACCAGCAGCCAATGCTGCGGTTAGAGCAGTAGTTAGGGGCACTAGTGCGTGGGATTTGATTCAAGATGGAAAACTAGACCTCAATGAAGGCATGTTTAGAACTGCCATGGACACTGGGATGGAAGCATCAACACACATTCACGATGTTGCAAGTGGAGAACATGAAGGAATTGATCCTGACGCTATGAGAGCGATACCAGTACTAAAGCCTCCCAAGCGTAGCTTCTGCCCAAGATGCGGCTCAGACATTCATGCTAATACAATGCTACAATGGCGAAAATGGCGAGATTCTGCCAGTGAAGTTGTGTCAATGCAACTTGAAGCTTCAATGGAAACTGCGCTTATTCAAGTAGCATCTCATTACATCAATGTCATGCAGGCATTGCAGGATGAGCGAGATGATGCTTGGACAAAAATTGAACAATCGAACCCGGATTTAATGGAAGAAAAACTGCGAGCTAAACTAGAGAAAACCATTCGTAAGGAATTAGAAAAAGAAATTCGAGCTGAACTAGAAGAAGAGTTTTCTGGCAGGGAAGTTTCTTCTGTTGCTAAAAAAGATGAAAAACCAGCCGCCAAAAAATCAACTGCTAAAAAACCGGCAAAGAAGGAAGCCAAACCTAAACCAAAGAAGAGTGGCGGAATGTTTGGCAGTAAAAAAGTCAAAAGGAAGTACGAAGGTGAAGATGGAGGCAAGGTTGATTGGTTCCTCAAAGACGCTTTAGATACAGTCTACGATCCGCATGGGACTGGTAAGGTCCTCAAACCCGCAACTATTCTTGCCAGATCATCTGAGGGCAATGTCAGAGTAAGAGATGTAGTACGTGTGTACAGTTCAGAAGGTGAAGAAGGAATTAGTGAACTTGCCTTGACCAGCCCGTTTACTAGATACATTATCGAAGCTTTTGATGCATGTTAATACCTAATAATTGACTTGCAACCTAACTGGTTCCATTTCACCTTTCATCATTGCTGCGATTGCTGCCACTTCCATTACAGCTCCTCTGATAGTAGTAACGAATGGAATGTTTAACTCAACAGCAAGTCTTCTCATCATATTACCATCTCTAACTGCACCTCCAGAAATTGTTGGTACGTTTACAATGAAAGAGATTTTGCCCTGTCTCATTAAGTCTAATGCATCAGGATGCATTCTTTCCCTGATTCGATAGACAACCTCTACTGGAACTTCATTTTCCCTTAATAGATCAGCAGTTCCAGGAGTCGCATAGACTACGAAACCAAGATCGATTAAATCCTTAGCGATTGGGACAAGCTTTTGCTTATCATCATCTCGTACAGTCAGATATACACCACCAGCTTGTGCAACAGGAACTTCTGTTGCTAAACGTGCCTTTAGATAAGCCACATCTGCATTGGCATGAGAACCAAATACCTCTCCCGTAGATTTCATTTCAGGACCAGGTGCAGGGTCAAGCCCTCGCAATTTAATAAATGGGAATACTGGCGCTTTAACACAAACATTTCCAGATGTTCTAACAGGTATTGTTTGTTTAGATAATGGTATGCCAATGGTAATTTTTGCCGCTATACGAGCCAATGGCAAACCAGATGATTTAGCCACAAATGGTACGGTTCGTGATGACCGTGGATTAACTTCCAAAACATATAGAACGTCACCTTGAATGGCAAATTGTATATTGTAGCACCCGATAATATTGAGTCCTAAACCGATTTTAATGGTTTGTTCTCTAATCAATTCTAACATCTCATCTGAAATATTTTGTGTCGGTATGAAGCATGTGGAATCACCAGAATGAATACCTGCCTCCTCAAGATGTTCCATAATAGCTCCAATAAGTACATCCTTACCGTCAGAAGCAGCATCAACATCAATCTCTGTTGCATGTCCAAGATACTCGTCAACAAGTAGGGGTTTATCGGGAGCAAGATATGCCTCAGCTAGATAAGCATCAAGTTGTTCATCATTTGACAGAATCTCCATACCTCTTCCTCCCAAAACGTAGGAAGGTCTAATCAGAACTGGATAACCTATTTTCTCTACAGCATTTCTTACATCATTTGAAGTCAGACCTGTTGCGCCTCTGGGCATTGTAAGACCTGCCCGTTTAGCGAACTTTTCGAATCGTTCTCTATCGCTTGCCTCATCGATTGCATCACATGAAGTACCGGCAATTTTCAAATTTAATCCAGATTTTGCTAGTTCAGGTAGGCGTTTCTCAAGCGGCTGAGAAAGGTTAATCGCGGTTTGTCCACCAAATTGTAACAAAATAGCATGGGCTTGTTCTCTAAGCAAAACCTCAGTTACACATTCTAGAGTAAGTGGTTCAAAGTAAAGGCGATCAGAAGTATCAAAATCAGTAGAAACTGTTTCAGGATTATTATTTATTAGAATTGCATCCTTACCTGCCTCCCTGATAGCCATCACAGCATGAACACAACCGTAGTCAAATTCAATTCCTTGACCAATTCTTATTGGGCCACTACCAATTGCTACATACCTCTCTTTTTCCATCTTAGTCAAGTTTGGAACGTGGTCAATTCCTTGCTTGGTATTTGGCTCATAAGTTGAATAATAATAAGGAGTTTTAGCAGCGAACTCTGCTGCACATGAATCAACCATTCGATAGTTTGGGTGCAGTGAGAGTGAGTGCCTTCTACGCATCACTGAATCTTCATCCCTGCCCCTTGGCAACGACTTATACCCTTCAGGTGGGAATGAATTCAATGCGTCTGCAATATGTGAGTCAGCGAAACCATTAGATTTCCATTTGCGCAATAATTCCACATCGATTTCGGTTGGATTACAGGATAAAGTCACCATCTCTTTTTCAATTTGGGCGATTTTTTCGAAGCGGTACAAAAACCATCGAGTGATTCTCGTTATTTCGTGAACCTGCTCAACACTCCATCCTCTTCTGAAGGCTTCAATTAACGCACCCATTCTTCGATCTGTGGCAATTTTACACCAATCTACAAGAGTAGCCTCAGGGAGGGGTTCGTTCGCTCTTTCTGCCATGGTGTCTCCTTCTGATTCGTCTGCTTTTGTTAATGGTCTTGGATGAGGGCAGCCTTGTTCTAATGAAGCCCATGCTTTGAGAAAAGCTTCCTCGAAGTTTCGACCAATAGCCATTACTTCCCCGGTAGACTTCATTGAAGTACCAAGTGTTCTGTCTGCTGTTCTAAATTTGTCGAATGGCCATCTAGGGATCTTCACTACACAGTAATCCAAAGTTGGTTCAAATGCTGCGGTAGTACCATCACCAGTGATTGGATTGGGTAATTCATCAAGCGTATAACCGACCGCTATTTTAGCCGCTATCCGAGCAATTGGATAGCCGGTTGCTTTACTGGCAAGTGCTGAAGAACGTGACACTCTAGGGTTTACCTCAATGACTCTTATTTCACCTGTAAACTGATTAAAGGCAAATTGTACATTACAACCTCCTTTGATATTTAAGGCGCGAATAAGTCTCAATGCTTGGTCACGTAAAATCTGATGATCTTGGTCGGAAAATGATTGTAATGGGGCTACAACAGTAGACTCGCCCGTATGGACTCCCATCGGGTCAATATTCTCCATTGTACAAACAATAATGGCATTATCTGCTTCATCTCTCATAACTTCGTATTCGAGTTCTTGCCAACCCAGTATTGACTCTTCGATCAACACTTGGTTAATTCTTGAGTTACGCAGACCAAGGGTGGCTATTTCCACTAATTCACCAATGTTCCACGAAGTACCTCCGCCCAAACCACCCAAAGTAAAGGCTGGTCTGATTAACAAAGGCCAAGTTCCAATCTGTTCAGCAGCAGAAATCACTTCCTCCATGGATTTACAAGCAATAGCCTCGCTGATAGGTAGATTAATCGAATCACAAACCTTGTTGAATAAATCTCTATCTTCTGCCTTATCAATTGCATCTAAATCAGACCCAATTAATTCAACACCAAGTTCGTCTAGAACTCCTGAGTGAGCCAACTCACTGGCGATATTTAGCGCAGTTTGTCCGCCCATTCCGGCTAGGAGTGCGCATGGCTTTTCAATCTCTAATATTCGCTTTATGGAAGAGGACAACAATGGCTCGATGTAGACCTTATCGGCCATCTCAGGGTCATTCTGTATAGTTGCAGGATTTGAATTTACCAAAATTACCTCATATCCATCTTCTCTTAGCGCTCTTACTGCTTGACTTCCCGAAAAGTCAAACTCTGCAGCTTGGCCAATCTTAATTGGTCCGCTACCCAGTACCATGATAGACTTCAAATCATCTCTTCTAGGCAATTAAATAACCCCCAAATGATTGTCAACAATTTCCTTGAAACGAGCAAATAAACCCTCAGCATCGTGTGGTCCTGGGCAGGCCTCAGGGTGGAACTGTACGGTAAAACAAGGCTTGTCAATCACATCAAGGCCCTCTACTGTTTTGTCATTAGCATTGATGTAGCGAACTTTTACTTCCTGCCCATGGAGGTTTTCAACTTCAGAAGAAGTTGCCCCAGAAGGGTGAGCAGCAAGCATTCCCGACTCGGGGTCGGCGACTGCAAAACCATGGTTTTGGCTGGTGATTAACACTTTACCACTCTCTAAATCAACAACCGGTTGATTAGCACCGCGATGACCGTAACGCATCTTGTAGGTTTTCAAACCAGATGCTAAACCCATCAATTGATGGCCAAGACAGATTCCCATAACCGGGTATCCTGATTCTACTGCCTTGGCAAGTGTCTCTTTAGCCATTGAAGCTTTTCCTGGATGAGCGGGGTCTCCAGGCCCGTTAGAGCAAAATAAAGCATCAATTTGATAGTCATTTATTAGAGTTGAGAAATTGGTATCAGGAGGACACCATATTACCTCAAAATATTGACATAGACTACGTAGGATATTGTACTTTATTCCACAATCTAATGCTGCTAAACGAGGCTTTCTACGACCAAAATCATCACTAGAGCCCTCATTTAGCATGATAGCTTGATCAATGGAAACTAAATCTACTAAATCATCTAGTTCCGGCGATGTTAATTCTGACAATCGAGCCTTGAGCATATCTTCTTTATCAAGCGGACCAAATACGCACAAAACCGTGCCAAGTTCTCTAACATTCTTGGTAATGGCTCTAGTATCGATGTTTTCTATACCAGGAATATTATGCAAGCGTAAAAAGTCATTTACGGTTGCGACCGAATCTCTATGGTCAGGTTGTTTCATCGCATGCCTTACTACAACACCTCTAGGCCAGACGGAAGAAGATTCTGAGCGATTTAAATGAACGCCATAATTACCAATTAACGGATAGGTAAAAGTCAAAACTTGTCCGGCAAACGATGGGTCTGTCAGAGATTCTTGATATCCCATCATCCCAGTAGTGAAAACCAACTCTCCTTCACCAATTTTGTCTGCACCAAATAAATCTCCCTCATAACGACCTCCATCTGCTGTTAGAAGCAGGCCTAGACCACTGGCCTGTGGGTATAATTCCGCTTCATTTAACAAGCCGTCTGCCGCATCCATAAAACTTGGATAATTGGAAATATTTTGATTTGGCGAGCCCGGGCAAAAACTACCGGCGGCTCCCAAAGGCATCGACATTAAACTCTGTCAAAAATGGACTCAAATAATAATTGGGATTGATGAAATTCATTCCAAGAGCGAAGATATGATGCACAGTTGATAAAATTAATCAGATTTAAAAGATAATAAGTATATACTAACTAACTCTACTGTTAAACTTCTTTAACATCTTTACCACTCTTAGAAGGGTGAATCACTAACTTTGCATTTGGAAATTCTTGATTAAAACCCTCGCCATCGGTCAAGGCGTCAAGAAATAGTGCCAAAGCCGCTACTTCTGAATGGGGTTGATTGCCCACCGCAATATTGTAATCACTAATTTTGAAGATCTCTCCGGGAACTTTGGCCCCTCCAACAATGACAATTATTCCGTTTTCAGTTGGTATGCTTGGGATGGTAGATTTGAAGGGTTCGCCATACATAGTCAAATGGACAATTGTGGGTCTATTCCCTTCACTGTTGACAATATTTCTTAGAAACTTTAGCGGCCTTTTTTCATAGCGGCAATCTAATCCATGTCCAAATCTTTCGTTCACCGATACCACATTTTCAAAAAGTTTGTCATCCTCATCACCAGCTAGTAGAAATTTACTAGCACCCATAGCTCTGCTTACTAAAGCTAAGTGAGTAGTAATTCTTGGGTCACGTCCCCTACGGTGACCAAGTCTTAGAACTTCTATATCGATATTAGACATCTTAACACCACATTAATGGCTTATGCTTCATCACTAACAAGCCCATTGCGCCCATCTTCACGCCCAGACGGAGGTGCGATTTCAAAGCCTTTTGAATCACAGAATTTTTTCAGCCAAGCAAGCAGAGAAGCGTCGACAAGTAAATGCGCACAGTAGGTAATTCCTAGCCACAACAAGGCTAATCGTGCAGTACGCCAGATACCATCTGAAGAAGTCAATTCATCAGTCAATACTCCTAAAGCAATAGGCTCTAAAACGTATAAGCAACAAAGAATTATTAGTGCCCCGGATAATAACGCAGGCGCAAGTTGACCCAATTCCCTGCTGAAGTCTCTCAGCAGAGATGATAAAAGGCCCAAACCAATGACAGTAAGGGCAACTTCCGAAAAGTCTAGACTGAAAAAGGTTGAAACTCCAGTTGAAAGGTCATCACTACTAGTATCGACTGTCAGCCACCAAAATACCAATATTATTGTCCCAAGTCCCCCGCTAAAATACGCTTTATTAGCAATCATTTTGAAGATTGATGCACGATCTTCTGGCTTTAATCTAGTTATCAACCTAGTTGCCAACTCTATGCTAGCTTCAGACATTGAATCTAGAGAATCTTCAGCAGTTTCATCCGAAATGCTACCCTCAGAATTCATAATATCTCCATCCGACATTGACCTACCTTGAAGGTCACAACTTATCAAATCTATCGAACTGGACGGCTTGATGAGTGAGAACTTGACACCCCAATCAAATCGCGGAAGTGCGATATCTAGTAGAATAAATCGAAAACCTAATGAAAATTGCTTTTTGATGGGAATTTTGAATGCTACACCTGATTCATTTTTTAATGCCAGTCGTTCAATGGGCATTGAAAAAGCATTGGATAAAGCGGATTTAATGATTAAACAAGGTGCTACTTGGATTGATATCGGGGGCGAATCCACTAGACCAGGGGCACAGCCTGTTACCATAGACGAGGAAATCAACCGAGTCATACCAATAGTATCAAAACTTAGAGAAACGCATCCTGAGATTATGATTTCAATCGATACAAGAAATCACCAAGTGGCACGTCGGGCTCTGGAAAGCGGAGCCAATATGATAAATGATGTATCTGGATTGAGAAGTGACAACATGATAGATGTGGTATTGGAATTTGGTTGTGCAGTTTGTATTATGCACATGCAAGGAGAACCAGGTAGTATGCAAACTAATCCAAGTTATGGTGATGTAGTTGAAGAAGTGACTAATTATCTTGAAAGTAAGGCTAAAATTTTGATAGAAAGGGGACATCCAAGTGACCTTATCATAATTGACCCAGGCATTGGTTTTGGCAAAAACCACGAGCAAAACTTAGCTTTAATGAAATCAACCAAGCGATTAAAAGAAGGTGGCTTGGCAGTTCTATGGGGGATTTCTAGGAAATCTGTAATCGGTATTATTACTGACAAGAAAGATGCTCATGAGAGATTAGCAGGGACGCTTGCCACCTCTGCATATGCTTTCACTGAAGGTGTTGACATACTACGTGTTCATGATGTAGATGAGCATCAAGATTTTTTCAAGGTACTAAGGGCTCTAGAAAATTAGAGTCCGCCGATTAAACCAGCTGCTGCGACCCAAGCACCTAGCATGCTCCCGAGATTAGTGAGTGCGGTTACGAGTAATACTTTACCCG
>QXXX01000089.1:12384-20628 GCA_009887195.1 Candidatus Poseidoniales archaeon
GCTGTTGGCTCTGCGACTTTGAGTTGAACATAACCAGCAAACCAACCTGCAGCTAATGTAGGATTTAGAGACGTTATTGGAGATGCTAAAGCTGCAGTCATTACCGCTAGAATATGTCCCCTGGCAATAATACAACCTATGGCCGCAAATAATGCGTTAGCCAAAGTCCAAACAGTAAATAATTCAACCAAGTCAACACCACTTCCATTGTAAACAAAGAAACCAAATAAGCCAAACACCAATAATGGAATCAGCCAAGGAATGCTTTTTGCTACTAAGGACTTTTTTGGGATATGTTCAAGTTCAGCCAAGGATTCTGTCGGTTTAGAATTCTTTAGGTAACTTTCAACACCATTCAAATGACCTGCACCAACTACGACGAGAATCTTTTTTTCCGGATCTATTTGTAAGATTTTTTGAGCCAAGAATGAATCTCTTTCATCAATCAAGACAGAACCTGCACCAGGTGAAAATTGTTTTAGTTCATTCATCAAATCTGTTAGTATATCACGGTCTTCAAGAATTTCATCTAAATTAATCTCCTCTTCATCCTCTTCTTCCCCAAGCATAGAATACAAAATTTTGAACTTCTCGATAAATTTCATTTTCTTCCAAGCCCTACGCAAGGTTGTTTGAATATCCCGATCAATTAGCTCTACTTCCAATCCTTGGTCTTCGGCGATATTAACAGCAGCAAGTAATTCGGCACCAGGCTGTTGCCCTTCATCAAGACCTAATTTTCTCTGCTCTGCTGCAAGTAATGATTGTAATAAAACCAAAGGTGCTTTGCCTTCTTTTATCACCTTAAGCAGGCCCTCTTTGTCTAAGCGCCTGTCGCTGACTAATGAATCGTATCTTGACTTACATAATTCAACAGCAACTACATCTGGTTGGAATTCTTCAATTTGCTGTTTTACCGCTTCGACACTTTTAGTCGAAACATGGGCTGTTCCAAGCAAACGTAAATTAGGATTTACTTCAACTATTGATGAACTCATGATATACCACCTCATACATCAAAAATGCCACTCATCATGGTCACAGTAGATTCGATTGCTAATTTTTCCAAGTCAGTGTCATCATCAGTAGATTTGCCAATTATGAACTCAAATGGAATTTGTCCACCTCCAAGAGTTTTATGTCCGCCTGCAAGACCGTCTGGAAAATTACTTGAAAGAGTCTTGCCAACATGAAGACCGTCTCTATTAGAACGTACTGAGAGGATTACTTTGCCTCTCCTGGTTCCTAAAGCAATTACTGTGTCAACCCCTTCAGTAGGCAGGAGAAAATCTGCAATCTGTGCCAGTGAGTCTCTATTTTTCAGATTAGATACTGGTGCGATAATCGTAGAATTATGTTGAATCTTGTTATTTAGCGCATCAGTAAATGACTCCAGTGCTTCGATTGAACGCGGCGGCATTTCTATAGAACGCAATACATCTTTATCAACCCAGGCATTTATCCACAATAATGCACGAATATCAACAGCATTGAATTCTCTAGTGAATCCAAGCGTGTCTGTTTTAATCCCAAACGCAAGAGCCGTTGCAACCCTAGATGTCATCGCAAAATCACTACTCATCAATAAAGATGCCACCATTGATGAGGTTGAAGAGTATTCTGAACTTACCATTGCCATGTCTGCAGTAACTGGTTCATCCACTGAATGGTGGTCAATGATAACATGTGGGATACAGTCATTGGGGATGATATTATTCGCACCTGGGCGATGAAAATCTACCGCAACAATAACATCAGAATCCTTCACAACATCTGCAATCTCCCAATCTAGTATAAGCCTCCTTACGGGAATCTCAAGTTGTTTTACCATCGCTTGATTTTGGTGATGCTCAATCATACCACCATGAACAATTTGTGAGTCATGACCATACTTGGAAAATAATTCATTCATCGCCAAGGCTGAGGCAAGAGCGTCAGGGTCTGGGTTATCATGACAGAAAATAGTTACTGTACTACCATCTGTCAAACCAGAAATGTAATTTTCAAGGCTTGATGCACCTTCATTTCGCTCCCAACCTCTGATACGATCCTGCATGGCGGAGAAAGAAATATCGTCGATGCTAATCAAATCATAACCATCACCTTCCATTGGAATAGTGGTTAGAATTGGGGATTTAGGCCACTTATTTTTTATCGAGCCTAATGGGTCTAAATCAGCTAATGACTTATCATCCAAATACAAAATAGCCGTTGGTGAATGAT
This sequence comes from Candidatus Poseidoniales archaeon, assembly GCA_009887195.1. Lineage (GTDB taxonomy): Archaea > Thermoplasmatota > Poseidoniia > Poseidoniales > Poseidoniaceae > MGIIa-L1. Next base: position 14,608 of record QXXX01000089.1, read on the forward strand.
TTTTTACCGGTAGATCTGCTAATTTCACCGGACCTGGTAGAGCAATTATCTCACAATTCTCTAAATCCTGCCCTATAGGAAGGTCTTGAGCCATCCCAACAAGAGTACAATTTCTGCGCATAGAACACCATTTAGCAAGACGTAATCCAAGGCCACTAGAGCCAAATATTAGGAACATACCAACACCACGGTTGTATTAATCTCAGTCTTTGAATAGTACCGGAGCTTCTCTTGCAAAACCTTGTACTTCGAACAAGTCTTTTCTTTGGCAACCTTTGATAGATGCAACAAAAGTCGTCGGAATCATTTGAATGGTTTTATTGAATGCTGTGGTTTGTGAGTTGTACATTTCTCTTCTGTCAGCAACTTGATTTTCTATTGCCACCAGTTCGTCTTGAATCTTAATAAAATTTGAATCTGACTTTAATTCAGGATATGCTTCTGCAATTGCGGTAATCCTAGGAATCATTGAACTCATCATTGCTTCTGCCGCACCTACTCCTTTGACATCCTTATTTTGCAGGGCACCTGTCGCCATTTGCCTAGCCTTAGCAAGTTCACCGAATATTTCTTTTTCATGATCGACGAATTTACTTACAATACGCTCAAGATTTGGCAGCATATCGTAACGTTGCCTAAGTAATACATCGATATTAGCCCATGATTGGTTGACATTCTCTTCAAGAGATACGAGTCGATTCCACGTTGAAAAGAACCAACCAACGAAGAATAGGAACAGGAGACCGAAGATTAATCCACCAACTAATAATATCATCATGGTTATACCACTAGAGTTTAACTTATGAGCCTTTTCTTTGTAAATAATTGCCATTATACAATAAATACTCAGACCTCTTGGGGATAATGAGTTGGGTCTTTTTGGTTGTTGAAACGGTATTAATTGTACTTGGAGTACTGTTAATTTCATTTTTATTTGCCCCCATAGGTCTTGGGGGTGGGTTGCTTTATGTGCCCCTTTTCCACTACATAGGTGATTGGGAAATTGATCAAAAATTAATTATTGTTTCTTTGTTATTAAGCGCAATAACCAGTTATGGAAGCGGCCTCGAGCATCGTAAAAAAGGCTACCATAATGATGAATTAACAGGTATTGCCCTGTGGGGAGCCATTCCTGGTGCACTCATTGGTGCTTTGTTTGTATTTACTACTCAAGATCAATTCAAGAGTATATTCAAATTAATGAGTATAATCATTGTTGGATTTGTCATTTCCAAAATGGTCAAGAGAATTACGTCTACTAACTTAGAAGAGGGCGCTGAACCAGAGATTCAATTAGTTAAAATGACATCTTTATCTGCTTTTGGTGGCTTTTTATCCAGTGTCATGGCAATCGGCGCCGGTATGATTTACGTTCCGGCAATGAAGTTTTTTGGAGCACAAAACACCCGAAAAGCGATTGGTTCAAGTTTGAACATAATGATGATAGTAGTTCCGTTTGCTATTTTCGCCCACTTCATACTGCTGGAAAGTTATCAATTAGAGGCGATTAAAAAAGAGTTGCTATTCCTAACTGCACTAGTTTTAGTTACTTTTGTTGGAGCAAAATCTGGAGCAATTATAGGATTCAAATTATTTAGCGAACCAATGTTAATGCGAGTATTTATTGCAGTACTTAGCATAACTTGGGTAAATTACCTAATCGACGTAATATTGTGATAATTACAATGATTCTATGACCATAGCAATTCCTTGACCACCGCCAATGCAAGCCGTAGCAACGCCATATTTACCACCACTACGCTTAAGCTCGTGGGCCAGTGTTAGGACTAACCTTGTGCCAGTTGCCGCTAGTGGGTGACCAATACCAACCGCTCCGCCGTTAACATTGACTTTGTTGATATCAAGTCCTAGGTCTTTGACACAGGCAACAGCTTGTCCAGCAAATGCTTCATTAATTTCCCAGCGGTCGATATCTTCGATTGTCAAACCTGCTTTATCCAAGGCTTTCTTAGACGAAGGGACTGGTCCGTATGCCATTATTGCAGGCTCCAAACCAACAATACCCCAAGAGATTATTTTCGCTAGAGGCTTGTCACCATCTTGTTTTGCTTTACTGGCAGATTTTATCACAACAGCTGCAGCACCATCGACAACTCCTGAAGCATTGCCAGCAGTAACCAAACTTTCTGGTCCAAATGCAGTTCTTAATTCAGCCAATGACTCTTTGGTACAATCATGGACGACGTGATCTTCATCTTTATGCCCAATGTCGCCAACTTTAACAACTTCTTGCTCCCATATATTATGTTCTATAGAATTTACTACCCGAGCATGAGACAGCGCAGCGAACTCATCTGTTTCTTCTCTTGTGACACCTTTTCTTTTACAAATTTCATCTGAGGTTTGCGCCATAAAAGAACCACACATGCCATCTAGTAAGTTAGTGAAAAGGTAATCTTCCATATCTTTTTCTAAAACCGTTCCTGCTTTTGGCGGCCTTGCAAGTTTGTAAGTATCCCGCATTCCACGTAGTACATGTGGTGCTTGAGACATATTTTCCATTCCGCCTGATACCACTGTCTGTGCTTCGCCCAGCATGATCATTTGAGCACCGGTAACTATTGATTGAACTCCACTACCACATATTCTGGATAATGTTAGCATCGGAACTTCTTGAGGAATGCCAGCACCTAGACCCGCATGTCTTGCCCCAAATATTGCTTGATCACATGTTTGCAAGGCATAGCCCATGACCACGTGGTCTACTGAATCTGGTGAAGTATTGGCTTTTTCAAGTGCCCCTTTTATGGCAATTTCTCCAAGTTTTAATGCACTATAATCCTTTAACAAGCCACCTGGTTGCCCGTCGCCACGCTTTCCACCTTGCCATTCGCAGAACGGGGTTCTAGCTCCGCCAACAATTACCACTTCTTCCATGGCACCGCGAATTATAACAAGGATTTGAACTTCATGCTAAAACTAGTAAAGATATTGCTCCCAAGAAGAGAATCATTGCTGGTAAAATCATTTCAGCCTTAGACCTTGAACGTCCGAGGTTAGTTAGTTCTGTACCTCGCTTTAGTGTTGATTTTGCTCCCGGACCGTCTTCATTGCCAAACACTTCAATGATACTGTTTTGCAAGGTCCCATCTAATCCTTCTTCGGCAATCATAGCATTACTTTTTGACTTCACTTGACCGACTAAATAAACAGGATTACCCATTTTCAAACCATATAGAGTCCAGCGGTGGTCGGTAACTCGCCAACCACCAACAAACCCAGCGACCAACTGAGAGAAAAATTGCTGACCTAATGACTTGGCAAAAGCACTATCCCAACGCTTGATGAAATCACCATAATCACTTCTCTTGAAATTCTCACCATTTACTCTTATCCCACCGGTACCATCGTGAAGAATGAACGGGCAACCACCAGAATCCTCGCGCACGGTAACCCATCGTGTTTCAGTACGACTACCATCTTTGGTTGTCACGGTTCGCTTTTGTTCTTGTTCATATGTCCAACGGAAACCCACCATATTTTCCATGTACATGTTTTGATTACCATCGACAACGACTCTGAGCACACCTTCGTATGAAGGTCTTACTTGCCCAACTAATTCATTATATCCAAGAGGTACTGAGCGAATCACTGAAGTTTGAAGATCAAGCATCTGAGTGAGCATTTTAGATTTCAACCAGCCTATTATTAGCAGAATTAATCCGATAATCGCCATTATCCCGATGATGACTAAACGACTGCCACTATCAACAACTTCAGTCAATGCAATCCCAACTGCAATAACCGTAAATAGAGAAGCGAGAATACCAAATATACCAAATAATGTGAAAGTTGCTGGTACTGGGGTACCAACTTTGACTGGATGTTCTGCTATTGGAGAGCCGTCCCCGTCCTGTTTGTAAATATCCAATTTATTCCATACTGCTGGCCCTGGAGCCGGTAAAACCCAATCGCTAGGGTCATTGGTAGGAACATAAGTGGTTTGCTTGAGAAACCAATTATCAATTGAAAGTCCACTTTCCTTCGCTTTGGCTTCGAGAACTTCAGGGTCAATTGCTTGTTGTCTAAGGTTGTACAGATCTTTTTGATGAGAGCTTGGAGTTGTTATCGCTAATCCAGTCAGACCTAGTATACTGATTGCCATTCCTGCTACAATGTCATCACTATTACCCAAATTGGTCAGCGACATTACTAGGCCAACAAGCGCCATTATCCCAAATAATGCATAACCTAATATTCCATACCAGCGGTAAGGTGTGGAGAATTTGAAAAAACCACCATGAAGGTTGAGAGTTTCTATCATTATTATCGACTAATGATTAAATGAATTAAAGTTTCCTAATTAACCAAGTAGTTTAGAATCATCTAATCCGTTGTTATTAATCATCAACGGTATTGCCACAATCAGCCCACAAACTGCACTACACACTGCACTAATGCCAATTGCAATACCACTTACCACTTCTTCGTTCATGTCGGCATTTGCGGCGGCTGCATCAGTATTACCTGTTAATGAAAGTGCAATGGAGAATAAAAAGCCGATGATTATTCCAATCAAAACAAGATATACTCCTTTTCTCTGGAAATTCATCATCCAAATCCCACCAAGTATCGAGGTAGCAACTGAAATAATTCCCGACACACTGCTAAGTATGATATTTGAGGTAGTGATACCTTGTTCTTCTCTTATTTCGCTACTGGACCAACCTACAGCCGCCAAGAGCAAAAACATCGCATTAATAGCGCCCCAAATAATCAATAATATACCAATAACCTTTGAGGCAGAGGACGGTGGCTGCAAAAGAATTACTTGATTGTTAAAACCCGTAGAAATTTGTGCAGTTTGTCCGTCAATCATTACTTGAGGAGCAGACCCATCTGTTTGTAAATCGTCCCATGGATTAGGTTGCATATACTTCGGTATTAGTAACAGTTATTCAACTCTCGTATAAGCCGTCAAAGATGGTTGTCTTGAAGAAGGAAGAACACTTGCGAGATATGAGGCGGACCTTTTGACTGATGTGCTTGTTGTTTTCAAGAAAAACTTTGAGCAAGTTCATGATGAAAGTTTACGTAAGGTAACAGAAATTCTCAATCAGGTCAAAGATAACTTTGATGTTAGTTTTGATTTGAGAGCAAGAGAACAGGTAAGAAGAGCGGATTTCATTGGACGTGATTTGGTAATTGTCCTAGGTGGCGACGGTACCCTCACCAGTATATCCCACAATATTGATGCTGAAACACCCGTCATCGGAGTTAATTCTCATCCAATTGATGATGACCCTAATGGAAGCTTTGGTTTCTATATGGACTCAAATATTGATACTTTTTCTGCCGATCTCGTGACCGCTCTGTCTGGAAAAGCAATAATCAATCAAATCCCTAGGCTTCAAGCAATTATTGACACAACTTCGGGTAACAGATTTACTACTGACCCAGCAATGAACGATCTTTTGATAGCCAATACCCATCAATATGCCCCAAGTAAGTATCACCTGCGTAGAGACGGCAACAAGTGCCGTCAACAGAGTAGTGGATTAGTATTTTCAACTTGGCTTGGCCAGGGTGCATGGCTTAATCACATAATTGAACAGAATGCAATTGAGGAATTAAGAAAAAATATTCAAGGTGATCAAATAAACAATCACTACTTTGTCGTTGCTAGAGAAATATCACATAAGCAAAGAATCGACCAACCATGGTCATGGTTAGATTGGACAGACCAAACAACTACCATCACTTCAGACATGCATAGAGGATATGTAGTGCCAGATGGCTGGGATGAAGTACATTTTAATCGAGGTGCGACAATAACGGTTAATTTAGCTGCACCAAAACTATGTTTATTGACGTTTAGAAAAACAATCTATGACAAATTATCAGACTTAATAGAGAAGAAATTAGTTTGACAAAGTAACTTGATGTAAAAAGTAAAGTACTGTTTGTATAAAAAAAGGAGTGGAGACTGGAGCCCAAAAAGGGCTCCAGCCTCCGGTTTCTTAGGAGGTGATCCATCTGCAGGTTCCCCTACAGATACCT
>QXXX01000009.1:0-3588 GCA_009887195.1 Candidatus Poseidoniales archaeon
TATTATATGGTCTCCAACAGTCAGATGGAGAGATAATCGAACCATTTTGGTTGGCACTTGCAATGTTAGTATTCATGTCTCCAACAATTTTCGCCTATGGTCGCATTATGGGTGCTTCTTGGAATATGCTGCTTATCGGAAAATGGCGTACTGCTAACGGCAAGAAAAACCCAATCGATCCTGATAAACCAAAAATAGTTAATAGATTCTTCTCGTTATTACTTGTTTTATTTCTAATCACGATGCCTGTTACTGCACTCAATGGCATAGTGACAGTCTTACACATTCTACTCAATAATCCAGATAATGCGACGGAAGTACTCAACTATGGTGGTATTATTGGGTTTTCAATATACGAAAGGATCGACCTGATCTCAGAAATCCTATTCCATTGGGAATTTATCAAAAGTATGCCTCAGTTCCTATCGCTTTATTTGTCCCTAAACATAGCAATTGTAGGACTCGCTTTCATATTTGAACTAACTAGAAATCTGATGCTTGGTGGACAAAGTTTTGGTGGAGTATTTGGTGTGATAATAGATAACCCAAGGGATATTAGAACCGAAGTTGCTGCTCAAACTCGACAACTAAAATTTGCCTTTGCTGGATTCTCTGGTTACACAGTCTTACTTTTGTTACTTGTTTGTTACAAAGAATTTGGGAGTTTAATGCCCTTTACTGATACGCTGGAGAAGAATAATTTTGATGAAGGTATGCGTTTATTGGCAACCTGGATGTTTATTGCTGTTGGGCAATTGATTTTCTTACTAACTTGGTTAGTTTCAATAGTCAGATTTTCTCAACTAAAGAATCTGAGGTTTGATCTTAACCCAGATGAAAGACGTGAAGGTGCAGTAAAGATTGCAGGAGGCGACTGGATGAGAACTTTAGTAGACGAGGCTGCACTTCAAGAAGACCTTGATACACTCATTAGATTCCAACGCCGTTCTCTTTCGGGTGATGAATCTGTAATTCGTTTTGAAAAGGGTCGTGCTAGGATGTGGGAATTGGCTTTGAGAGGTCTTTGGCCTTCTGCCATAGAAGAAGCTAGAAGAGTGCTTGCTCAATCAGGTGGTGATGATGATGTAGCTAGAATGATTATTGCTACTGGTCATATGGCTTCACGAAGACTTGATGCTGCCCGAGATGCACTACACGGTCTTGAGCAACCTGAAGGATATGACGAACCGGAATTACTTGCTTTCGTTTGTGAATGGGTGGACCCATGGAGTGGCAATGTATCAGAAGATGACTTTTGGGACTGGGAAAATAATTCATGTATCAACCATTTACAACATTTAACTCAAATGATTAGAGGTTGGAACCCTAAACCGAATAATGACTTTCTAAACAAAGATCGACTCTCTAGAAATGCTCAGTTATCAATGATTTCACTAATGCGTGCGCAAAGAATGCATGATGAGGCGTTAGAAATTTCTCTGAAATTAGTCAGGGCAGATCCAACCGGAGTCAGACCTAGGATTGCTGCTTCATTATGCTTAATTGACAAAGGTGATTGGCACAGTGCTCGTTCAATAATGGCAGAACTAAATGAAAGTGACAAATATGATCCAAGAGTGATGGCACTTTCAGCAATACTTGGCCAGCCAGTTGATGCAGATGAGTTTGAGGTAGCATTAGTTAATGGAGAAGGCAAGTCTATGAAGAAATGGATTAATCAAGCACCATGTAATTCTGTTGCAGCACTTGACATTAAAGGTGGTATGGATGAAGCAATCAATGCTAATCTTTTGATTACTGCTCATGAAGCAACAAGAAAGCAAATGACACCAAGGTATCAATCTGGGAAATTATCATTTGTGTTTAACTTCTTTATTCTTGCTCCGCTTTGGTTACTACTCGGCATATATGTATTCACGGAAATTGGTCAAATGGAAGGATTAATCTGTACAGCTATATTAATCACAAGTCATTCTACCAGTCGTAGAGTTTTACGTCAGCAAAGAAAATTAATTAGACATCGAGATCAAAAGGCTATGGTCGCTTATGCCAAGCGAATGAAACGCTTCAAAGTAGTTCCCAAAAGAGATAATATCCCAGTTGGAACTCACTTACTTTTGTCTGGAATATTAGTGTCGGTAAACGGAGTAGTGCTGGATATCGGACTTCCAGGATGGATGACCGAACATTTGCCTAATGAACCAGATAAAGCTATTAAATCAAGATTGAAAAGGCGCAGCAATAAATTGGTGAAATCCCGCCCTCCAAGACTCAAACCACTAGGTGATGGTTGGTGGTTAAAGCGGCCTAAAGAAGATGATTCAAGTACTCCTGTATTGGAGAGGTTAATTGGCAAGGTGGCTTATCGAGGTAGAGCCGGATATATTGATCGAAAGAAGGGAGTGGGTGCGAGACCAACCGGCAAGATACCAGGCAAAGCTCGTCCTGCCCATACTTTGGATTTGTCAAAACGAGGTATTCCAACTAATACAATCATCTCCGAAAGAAATTCTGCCAAGCCAAAATTTGAACCCAAATCTAAAGTTCAAACTTCTAGGCGACCACCATCTCGAAGGAAAAAAAATAATTAACGGATAATCAATTTGTTCAAAGACCTAGTTGTCTACCACGGTCCATGACTGATAAACCGGGTGCTTGGAAACCAAAAAATGAATCATTAGCAAAAGCCAACGCAGTAATGGAGGCTACTAGAGCTAGCGGTGATTTGTATAGAAATGGTCTGGGTATGATTGCGTCTGAGAATATAATCTCTCCAATGGTGCAAAAAATAGTTTCTAGTGACTTACATGGTAGATATGCAGAAGGTTTACCCGGTAAAAGATATTACCAAGGCTGTGATGACTTTGATACCATTGAAAGTTTAGGGATTTCTTTAGCAAAACAAGTCTTTGGCGCACAATTTGTCAATATCCAATCAACTTCCGGAACTGTCTCTAATATTGCTGCTCTAAAGGCGCTTGCCAAACCAGGCGATAAAATTACAGCAGTCTCTACGGCAGATGGAGGCCACATTTCTCATGCTAGAATGGGGGCTGTCGGATTAAGAGATCTAGATTTGTCCACCTACCCTTGGGATATTGACCGTATGGAACCGGATATTGACGGAGCATGCAAATTAATTCGTGAAGTCAGTCCTAAAGTATGCCTGATAGGTCAGTCTGTATTTTTATTCCCTACTCCGCTTAAAGAAATAGCCGCTGCCGCGCATGAAGTTGGAGCATCCGTAATGTATGACGGTGCCCACGTACTTGGTCTAATTGCTGGAGGTCAATTTCAAGATCCCCTCAGAGAGGGTGCAGATATAATGACTGGTTCATCGCACAAAACTTTCCCTGGTCCGCAAGGAGGTTTCTTACTATCCTCTTCTGAAGATGAGAAAATGCACAAGAAACTCAACAATGCGATTTTCCCAGGTGTTTGTTCATCCTATCACTTACATCACGTGGCTGGAAAAGTAGTTGCTCTAGCAGAATTTGAAGAATATGGTGAGGCATATGCCAAAGATATTGTACAGAATTCTCGGGCATTGGGTGAATCATTGGCTGCTGAAGGATTTGATGTACTTGCTGAATCAAGAAATTATACTGCCTCACATCAAGTCCTAAC
>QXXX01000009.1:3598-5208 GCA_009887195.1 Candidatus Poseidoniales archaeon
AGACATGGTGATACAGACTCTGGTGCGGGTGCTAAAGCTGCCAAAACCTTAGAAGATGTTGGTATCATTACCAACATGAATATGCTGCCAGGCGATACAAAAGCCATGACTCCATCTGGACTTAGACTTGGCGTTCAAGAGTTAACTAGAGTTGGAATGGGCAAGACAGAGATGGCCGAAGTTGCTAAATTATTCGCTAGAGCACTTATCCATGATGAGGATTTGAATCGTGTCAAACAGGATGTTAAAGATCTTAAATCAGATTTCCATACAATACGATATTGCTTTAACGAAAATGAGCAATCTGGTTATATTTTATGATGTGTAATTATGCCACTTGTAGAGGATAATATAGACACACATGATGAACACTTAACGGGAACCTTTTGGACCACGTTTAGTCTTCAAAAGTCAGGTGCAATTATCGATGATAATAGCAACACATGGGTCATATTCCATGAAGATGAATTTAACATGCTTATCTATCACTATGAGTCAATAATATCATCACCAATCGGTAGGATTCTCCATAATTCTGCGGCGGATTCCCTGGAATTGATAAATACTGATTTGGCAACTATTAGGCGAAAATTGTTTGGCAAAAAAAGATTGAATAAAATTTTGATAGATGCTTGGAAATTATGTGGCTGGGGAGTGAATAACTTCCATGACTCTACAATTAAAACCAATGTTTTTGCCTCCGTTGCTGCAGGCTTTTATTTATCTACAATAGAATTACTGGAAAATAGTCGTTACAAACTTGAATGGTCACAAAAATCTAGTTTGGTAATTAATTTTAATCGATTACCTGCAAATAATGAAATGCCTTCTCCCAACTTCCTAAAGTCAATTCCATGGGCTTACCTAAATGATTCGCAAAGTAGCATAATTGATAGTGATGTAAAACTCGAATCTCAGGAATTGGGTTGGTCAATTGAAGGGCGAACATCATTTTTATTGCCTTGCGATTTTTTTAATCGGGTGATTTTCAATTCCTCGGGCTTGGTGAAGCAGTTTCCTCAAAATATACTAGAAAGATGGGATTTAGTTGGTTTTAACAAGTTATATTCAAACGGATTAATCGCTATGCTTGAAGCTTCTAAAGCGGTATTTCTCTCAAATGATAATTTCGTTTACCTCAGGGATGAAGGAGATTGGAGTAAAACAATTGCCAAACACATGACATACTTTGGTTATGCCGCTCCAGTGTTTACTAACCAAGAGCAATCTTCAACGTATTTTGAAATGAACCTAAGTCCTAGTCTGCCGTTGTCTCTAGGTAAATTAGTAGGCCTTTGGGAAAGGGCCCACGGAAAGACTGCAAAGTGTCTGATAGTGTTGTCTAGCCAAAGCGTAAAATTGGAAATATCACCTTTGCTAACATTTGTTTTGGAAGATTCAAATTAGGTCAAGTATGGTTAACCTCTATAACCGATAGAGTTAGACCTTGGTATACCGGCGCTTAGCCAAGTGATTGTCATGTCTTTGAATCCTAATCAAATGGCCTATGTTGCGATTGTCTCCACCCTAATATTTGGCTCGATATTTGTTGGTGTTTCAGGGGTGCTACAAACCAGCGAAGGATTAGGTAACTTTGACAGTGCAGTGGA
>QXXX01000090.1:0-523 GCA_009887195.1 Candidatus Poseidoniales archaeon
AAATTATGATTTGACAGATTGTAATGATTTAATCACACCTCTTTCTGTAATAATCGCCATATCATCTGGTGGTACTTTAACTGGTATAGGTCATACAAAGTACAAAGAAAGTAACAGGATTTCTAAAACCATATCTTTGATGGAAGATTTCGGTTTAAGTGCTTATTATGAAGGGGGTATTTTGACAATTCCAGGTGGTCAGATACCAGAAACACCAACTGCAGCAGTATCCTCTCATAACGACCATAGAATATTCATGACAGCCGTTGCGTTAATGACCAAAGTTGGTGGTAAAGTAATTGGCAGGGGATTGCATAAAATTGCCGACCCCATGTTCTTAGACAGACTAGGAATAGTCGAATGACTTAGCCATGACGGCCAAAGTGATGGTCCAATGAATCAATATTGATTCTTAGCGCAGTTGGGCGGCCATGAACGCAAGCCCAAGGGTTTGGTATCCTCCTCATATCATCAATCAATCGCCTCATTTCAGACAAACTTAATTTCTCATTTGCCTTGACTG
>QXXX01000090.1:533-3590 GCA_009887195.1 Candidatus Poseidoniales archaeon
ACGACATGATTTCATGAACGCAACGTGGTCTTGAATTTTATCAAGAGTTGTTAGTGGTGACCCTTCATCTGATAAATCTTGTAACAAATCTTTGAATAATGGTTCGATATCCTTCCCATCAAGCAGCATTGGATGAGATAATAGCGAAATTTTATCATTATCAGTGACTACTTCAAAACCCAACTCAAGTAACTTTTCTATAGAGGAATTTGCTACTGCAATTTGAACCTTTGTTGCTTCTATGACTAATGGAGAAATAAGTTTTTGAGCATCCCAACTATTTTCAATACTTTTCAAACGCTCATACCTTACTCTTTCATGTAATGCATGCTGGTCTATAAGCAGTAATTCCTCTTCTGCTTGAACAATAATATAAGAATCAGCAAATTGAGCTAAAGGCTCCATTTTTCCCATTATATTAATCTCTGATTCTAATGAAACTTCATCGTTTGGTGATACGGATTTTGCATTCTTAGCGTGCCGATGTAATTCTCTTTCCGCACTTGATAAGGCAGGTGCGATTGGAGCACTATCTAATCCGGGAAGTGTTTCTTGTGGTATTTCTGATTTTGATATAGGTCTTGCCTTGTCAATAGATTTTGGTTTTTCAACTTGACTACCACCTAGATTTAGCTGGACACCTGCCGCAATAGCCCAGGCGGGTACCGAATTATCAGATTCATTTTTACCAGTGTTAATATTTTGACTAGGGTAGGTTAACTGTCCATCGTTTTGTGTGGGTAGAAGGGATTCTTGAATTGGATTAACATCACGATTAAGGGAGGCCAATCCGATGATTGACCCATCATTATCTGGTTCAGTGGCCACTTGTTCTAGAGTATTTGCAATTGCTCTTTCAAGACGTTCAAGAACTCTCCATGAGTGTTTCAATCTAACTTCACGTTTTGTTGGATGAACGTTAACGTCAACTTCCGATGCTGGAATTTCTAATGAAAGCACGGCGATTGGATGCCGACCTTGCATCAACCTCGTCTTATAGCCTCGCCGGATTGATTGATGGAATGGCCCAGACGCTACTGGTCGATCATTAATCAAGATGTAAACTTCATCTCCTTTACCTCTGGTAATATCTGGCGTGCTAATCCATCCAGACCATTTTTCTTTTCCTGGTGCCTCAGAATCCTGCTTGGGTGCTTCTAGTTCAATTAGTTCAGAGGCTTGTCCACCTAGTATGTCATAAAGGCGATCTGCTAAATTTTCAGATTTTGGAACATTGAGTATGGTTTTTTCATCAGATATTAATTTGAAGCCTACTGCATTATTAGAAATCGCGTGTGATACAATCACATCAACAATCTTGGCTCCTTCGGTTGCGGGTCGCCGTTGAAAGGATAATCTAGCCGGGGTATTTTTGAATAAATCTCTTACTGATATTGTAGTGCCATATGACATTCCGCATTGTTCTACACTGTTCTTTTTACCAAATGATACGGTGATACTGTTGCCATTCTCGCCTTCTATACGGCTTGCTACGGTTAACAAGGAAACCATTCCAATACTTGCTAATGCTTCACCTCTAAATCCTAAAGTGTAAATTTCATTCAAGTCGGAAAAGTTGCTTAACTTCGAGGTAGCATGCCGGTCAACTGATAGAGGTACATCTTCTCTATTGATACCATGGCCATTATCATCAATCATTATTAAATCAAAACCACCATTTTCAATTGTAACAGTAATTTGACTGGCGTTAGCATCTAAACTATTCTCAATTAATTCCTTTACTACCTGAGCAGGTCTTTCAACTACCTCTCCAGCAGCAATATGGCCAATCGTTTCATCATCTAGTTGTGTAATTCTATTGACCATTATTACATACCTCCCAACAGGTTCTTTGCTTCATACAATGCATTCATCGCTTCCTTAGGAGACATTTCGTCAATATCTAAATGGTCTAAAAATTCTACTAATTTAGATTCTAAATGATGATTAGAAACATCGCTATTTTCTTCCTTAACCATCGAAGCTGCAGCAAAATAACTCATCAAACTACTCTGGCCAATATCTCTAACTCCTGGTGACGATGAATCTCCTGCTTTGGCACCATATGCTTGCTTTTCCAAAAATTGTAACAGGTCAGTTGCCCTTTCAACAACTCCTCTTGGCAGACCAGCAAGGGCTGCGACTTGAATTCCATAAGAATCATCGCAAGAACCGTCCGCTACGGTATGCAGGAATTTCAATTTCCCATCAACATAAGAAACTTCCACGTGAATATTTTTCAATATATCTACATCGTTTTCCAAACCAATCAATTGATGATAATGAGTGGCAAACAGAGTTCGACATTTTATTCTTCGGCAAATGTCTTCAGTTACCGCCCAAGCGATCGATAGTCCATCAAAAGTGGAAGTTCCTCGACCTATCTCATCGAGTAAAACAAGAGATTTATTGGTGGCCTTTCTTAAAATATGGGCAACTTCAATCATTTCCATCATAAATGTTGACCTGCCTCTTCTAAGGTCATCGCTTGCCCCCACTCGGGTAAATATTCGGTCTACTAAACCTATTTTGGCGCCCTGTGCGGGGACAAAACTACCGGATTGACCAAGTATTGCAAGTAATGCTGCAGATCGTAAATAGGTAGATTTACCACCCATGTTTGGTCCAGTAATCAATAAGAATTTGTTCTTATTGTCCATCTTTATATCATTAGGAACATAGCCAGAGTTTTGTTCTAAAACAGGGTGTCTAGATTGTTTTACTGTAAAATTATCAGACTCAACAATTTCTGGTTTAATCCAATTTCTCTTTCTGGCAACTGTAGCAAAACATTGTAGGACATCTATCGCAGAAACCTTTCCAGCAATCTTTGCCAGTGTATTAGCATTATTTCTACAACGTTCCCTCAGCGATTGAAACAATTGATGCTCCAAGTTCTTGATTTTTGAATCAGCCGTTAATAATAAATCATCTCTTTCAATTATTTCTTGTGTAGTATATCTTGAACCGTTAGTCATTTGTTGCTTCCGAATCCATATTTCTGGAACCTTTGACAAGTGTGAATTAGTTACTTCTATGAACCATCCAATTTGACGG
>QXXX01000091.1 GCA_009887195.1 Candidatus Poseidoniales archaeon
TATTTCTATTATCCAATGGCAGGTTTATTTGGTATGAAAAATGAACAAACTCAAAGAGAAGTGATTATTTTTCACCAAACATTGCTAATATTAACCCTCATGATCTTTGTTATTTTCCTAACATTACCGGCCGAAGTGGACCTTAGAGATTCTGTGTTGGAAACAGACCTAGGAATTTGGCACACTTGGTTTGAGTTATTGTATGGCGTTGATAATCCATGGAATGCTTGGCCCTCACTACACATAGTTCAAAGCATGCTGGTAGTCTTAATCGTCCACCGGTGGTATAGTAATGATGGGATAAGAGCAAAAATGCTACTTGGTGGATTATGGTTTGCTTGGTCATTACTAGTTATTTCAATTACCACCACAAAACAGCATTACGTCTGGGACGCAATATCAGCACTGATTGTTGGTTTCTTGGCATGGAACTATTGGATAAAACCAGCCTTAGATAGATGTCATGAGCAAGAGATTATTGAGCAATTCAACCGTCTGTGAATTAGCCAAATACCGCACTTACCGCATCCCGATTAGTTAGATACAATGTCAAACTTATTCCAGCCATTATCATCATCCATGAACCAACAAGTTTGATTGTCCCTGTTGCTCTTCTGAGGAAATTTATCATAACTTGACGGCCAAGACCGACCATCATGGTTACGGTAATCATTAGAATTAGTAAGCCAAGCATTAAGCCACTAATACCTAGAGTTATTGCAGCCCCACCAAGGGTTCCAAGATAAAGCACAAATGGCAATACGGCAGCAGCAGTGCAATCAATTGAGGCAGCAGCATAACCAATTCCATACAAATACATATTACGTCTAGGAGTAAAAATGTCATCATCCTCTGTCGTGCTGTACCTGTCAACGAATTTTTGTACAAAGCCCATCACATGTGAGGTCACACCAAGTAACATCATCGAACCAAGAATTATCAGCAATATGGCAATTCCTATGGCGATGTAATGAACCAATCCAGATTTCTGAAACGCTTCCCCCATCACTACAGCAATTATGCCAATAAAGAGGAAAAATGTCCACATTCCTAAGCCTGAAAGTGAACCAATAACTAACGGACTAGGCATTTTAGTTTTCAGTTTACCAGCTTTAATTAATTCATCTTCCCTTGCCCCCAATGAGAGGTAATAGGAGATGAAGCCTGGCAGAACAGGGAATGCACAAGGTGAGAAATACACCAAGATTGACAGAATCATACCCAATACAAACACTGCAACGTAAGAGGTGGATGGTTCTTCCCAGCCGATTCTAAGATCTACTGTATCACTTACTGGACCCGATATTGCTTCTTCAACTACAGAATCAAATGATTCCCACTTATCTGTAGGTGAGCCTGTGGCTTGACGTTCGATTATGTAACCTGCTTCATCAATTACCATTACCACAGGAATTTGTCCTGTCCCTGCTGTTGTGAACAGTCTGACAGGATCTACCCTGTCGCCATTGGCAAGTATTGCCGAGTCATCATACCCCATACCTGTTGGATACAGTGGTACTGTATACCGGTCATCAGATTCATTTAGGTATTCTATATCTTCACCATACCAACTTCCATAAGCGACAATATGGAAATCTTTGCCGTTTTCGCTAGCCATTTCTGACCAATTAGCCATGTTGTCCTCTAGATGATACTGAACCGCATGACAGTTACTACAATCATGAGCCATGAAGTCTAGAATTATGATAGAACCACGTAAGTCATCTAAGTTAAACCAACCTGTTTCGTTTACTAAACCAGTTTCAATATCTGTGCGGTTTAATGATTCAAAAACCATATTAGGAATCGGTTCAGGCTCAGCATCAGATTGAAAAATGTCATCCATGCTGTCAAACATGGATAATGCGGCAAATGAAATGCTGACAAACATAACCGCAGCAATGGCAAATGCTTTCCAAGTCTCTAGACGTTTAAACACGCCTAAATCCATAGTATTCAACATTCCCATGGCATATGCAGACATCTACAGCACTTGAAAATAGTCCTATAATGGACGATTAGATAATCGGTTGATTCCGCAACCATTCTAAGTCTGAAATGTATAGTTGTCTAATATCATCAAGCCCAAGCACCAGCATAGCCAATCGCTCAAGACCCATACCCCAAGCAAGTACTGGATGTTGGATGCCGAGTGGTTCAGTAACTTCTGGCCTAAATATTCCTGCACCGCCTAATTCTAGCCATTTGCCACGCCACTTGACTTCAATTTCCAAACTAGGTTCAGTATAAGGAAAATAAGCAGGCCTAACTCTTACCTCAGGATAACCCATCTTAGCGTAGAAGGTTTTCAAAGTGGTAACGAGCATCTGAAGATTAGCGCCTTCTTCCATAATTATTCCTTCAATTTGGTGGAATTCTGGCAGATGTGTTCGGTCAATTGCTTCCTTTCTAAAGACCCGGTCAACGGTAAACATACGGCAAGGCTCGGTTGGGTTGGCTGCTAAATGCTGGATGGTATTTACGGTAGTATGCGTCCTAAGTAAGCCTTTTTTTGAGACTTCATTGGAAAAATCACCACCCCATCCAAGCGAACCAGTTTCTCCACCATCTCGGTGTATAGCAGACCAAGTTTCCATTAACTCTTCTGGGAGTTCTAATGATTTAGGATTATCAAGATAGAATGTATCCTGCATTTCTCTTGCTGGATGGTCTTGTGGGATAAATAACGCATCCATATTCCAACCTGCTGATTGGACATAATCTTCCACTAATTCTGAGAAGCCCATTTCTAAGAAAATATGACGGATCCGTTCGATTAATGATTGCATTGGATGACTGCGCCCTGTCCTAGGTGTTGCTGATTCCAAAGTCACGTCAAAGGCTCTAAATTCAGCATTTTTCCAATTTTCACTTTGCAGTAGTTCTGGAGTTATTTCGTTGATAACTTCAGTTTCCACTAAATCTTTTGCCACAATTTTTAATCCTGATTTTGTTATTTCCCAGGTTCGAGTAGTAGTAATAACCAGTTCTACAAAATTTCTTCTGCCTTTAAAATGTTCTAATAATTCAGCATCGACTTCATCTTGTGAACAAGGTAGTGAGTTTAGAAATTCCGACCTTTCAGCAATCTGCTGTTCAACATTAGTGTTATCATCGCAATGAAATTTACCCGACTGCATTGAAATCCCTAACTTTTTCAATAAACCAATTCCTGGTCCTGCCTCATGCTTGTCAAATGATTGTTGTAGATTACTCATTGATGGGTCGCTTGACTCAAGATACCAACTATAGAGACGGGCTTCCAATAACCCATTATTAATTGCTAGCTGCCCTTGATTTGCAAGTTTAACCTCGATTTGACTCTGTTCAATTACCTTGATTAGTTTCTTGTCTGCTAAACCTTGTCCAGCACCAACTGCAACGGCTTGGTCAGTCCAATCACAAGTTTTCAAAATATCTGCAAGTTGCCATTTGGAGGCTGGCTTACCCTGCATTACACGGAGCATCCTTCGCTCTGTATTGACAAGAGTTGAGGCGTCCATGACACAACGAAGAGAAGTAGTGCTATCAAATCTATGCCTAGATTTGATGATTTTTTCACTTTCTACTCTTCTTCAGCAGCCCACAGCTGAACTTGACAACTTGGGCAAATAAAAGAATCAGGTCTAGGTCCAGGCTGAACGGTAATTTTACCACATGGTCCGCACACAATTGTCGATTCAATTGGCTCATCCATAGTAACATCAACTCGATACATTACTCTACCAGCATCTGGTAATTGTCCTTCATCTGGCCTCCATTCTCTTATGGCAGACTCTGACATGCCGAGTTTGGACCTCAAACTCATACCAAAAATAAACAATATTATGCCTAAAACTCCTACTGTAGAAGCCAATGTGTAGACCTCCACTACGGTAAAAAAAGCTCCAAAAGCAATGCAAATAAAACCGGAGAGAATGAAGTTTTCTCGCGGATACCTAGACATTATACCATCTCACTGCAAAGCGTCTTTCAAAGATTTGGCAACTCTGGAGATTTGCTTGGTAGGTATCGCACACAAACCAATTCTTATCCCACCTTTAAGCGGTACTAAGTAGACTTGACCATCGGCACATGAATCAACCACGGATTTCGGATCATCATGTTCTAACCAAGCGAAAAATCCATCATGAGTTGGATTAATTGGCACCTCATTTTTAGCACATTCTTCAATGAACAATTCACGGCGCTTAGCCAGTAATTCTGTTAATCTAACAAGTTCCAGAGACCATGCATCACCTGATTCTTCCTCAGCGTGAATTCGGGCGATTGAGTATTGAGCTAAACGGGAACTAGCAGACCAGGTTTGTCGACCTGTAACGCCCATAACGGTAGTGATTCTATCGACTACTGATTCATCTGGATGAATACTAACTAGTGCGCCTGCTCTAAGGCCGTAAATGGTGTGTGATTTTGATAAAGAAATTGCGAAAGTAATCAATAGATTTGCTGGCCAGTTCATTCCTTCATGTAATGCGTCAGTAATTGTTTCTGCCCAACCATGTGGTTCTTTGGCATACAAATGATATGCTGCATCGATAAGCAATGTGAAGCCGACATTTTCATGAGACATAGCCATGTCAGAAAAGGCTTGTAAAACAGCACGACGAGCCTCGGAATTTAGTGATAGCCCTGTCGGATTATGGGCAGGGTCATTAAGCCATGACATAACTTTAGATTGCTGTTTGGCCAAACTGTCTAGACTACTAATCATCGAGTCAATATCAACTGTCGAATTGTTGCCTCCAAGTAATGGATAAGTTTCAATTCCCAAATCACAACCCGCCAGAAATCCATCATATGGACCCCAATGACGGTCACGTAGCAAGACCTTACTGCCTCTATCGGCGAAATTAGCCGCCGCCAAGTATAGTGCTCCTGAACCTCCCGGTGATGCTGTAGCAGTATGATGAACTCCGATATTTTCCAATTCAGCACGAGTATCACCAAGCGCTAGAGTAACTGCCAAGTCCAGAAATTCGGGCAGGCCCTTCAACGGTGCATAAGCAGCAATTTCAATTGGCGGAGAATTCCTTACAAAATTATCTACTGTTTGGTTAATTGCCAGATTACCGTCATTTTCAAGCAGTGCACCAATGGTTCCGTTCACTGCATCATGACCTTCGGCAACTGCGGCTTGATATCTAGCCCAACAAGCAAAAATCGTATCATTGCCTTGCTTAGTTTGAGCAAAATCATTCAAGAAAGCATTTGCTATATCATCGGACATAACGTGTCTAAGTGAATCATGTTCTTTGAATTGCCCCTCGATATTATACTCAAGATATATCAAATCATCCGTTTCATTGATGAATGATTGTTGTTTGGCTAGGGCGTCGCCAACGTAGCATAGCTGGTAGTGCTTCAGATTTGTAATCTGACGGTCGGGGGTTCGAGTCCCTCCGTTGGCTCCATAAAAACAGTTAACTGTGGACTGCTAAGTAGTACCATGAGACCATTTCATTTGGCTTTCCCGGTGGTTAGTCTTAAGCAAACTGAAAACTTCTATACCAATACCTTAGGATGTATTATTGGTAGAAGAACCCCTGAGTCAATCAATTTCAATTTCTATGGTCACCAAATAGTTGCTCACCTAGTTGAGCAAATGCCTAACTTTCGACAAAATGGCAATGTCGATGGAAAGCAAGTACCGCCGTTCCACTTTGGCATAGTCATGGAATGGGAACAATGGCACCACTTGCGAGACAGATTACTCGCTGAAAATGTTGATTTTAGAATAAAACCTCATACGCGATACCCGGGAAAAATTGGTGAACAGGCTACGATGTTTATTGATGATCCATCAGGAAATTCATTAGAATTCAAATCCTTTAGTGACGATTCGAGACTGTTTGCCACTGTAGCAGGTAATGAAAATGAGATTGGTGGTGGCTTGAAATAACCACGCAAATAATCAATAAAGAAAGTCGACTCGCGCAAACATGGTGGCTGAAATACTAGACGGCAAAGCATGCGCTGCTGCTGTTGAAGAGTCACTAAAAGAGCGCATCAATAAGTGTCAACAAGCTGGAATTACACCACATATCGCAGTTATAATTGTTGGTGACGACCCTGCAAGCCATGTATATGTGGGCGCCAAAATCCGTGCTTGCGAGCGATTGGGAATCAAAAGCACTCACATTGAGATGCCAGAATCTTCAAAGGAAACTGAACTTGTTGAGGTAATTAATGAACTAAATAATGATAACTTGGTTCACGGAATCTTAATTCAGTCTCCGTTACCCAATCATATGAATGAAGAATTGCTGACTGACTTAATTGACCCGCTAAAAGATGTTGATGGTTTCCATCCGGTAAATCTAGGCAGATTAGTTCAGTCACGAGATGACTGTTTGATTCCTTGCACTCCAAATGGAGTAATGCGTTTACTTGACTGGGCTGGGATTGACACAAAAGGTAAGCGGGCATTGGTGATTGGGCGTTCAAGAAATGTTGGCATGCCACAAGCAATTTTGCTAGCGTCTAGAGGAGCTGATGCAACTGTTACCATTGCACACTCAAGAACTTCAGACATCGCCAAACAGTGTTTGGATGCTGACATAATTGTGGCAGCTGTTGGAAGGCCAAACATGGTCAAAAGATCATGGATAAAGCAAGGAGCAGTAATTGTTGACGTAGGAATAAATAGAGTTGATGATGCGAGTGCTAAACGTGGTTATGTCTTGGTGGGTGATGTTGAGAAATCTGCCAACCAAGTTGCTTCCTGGATTACTCCAGTCCCTGGAGGCGTTGGGCCGATGACTGTCGCGATGTTGATGGAAAACACAGTACGTTCTGCTGAATTCAAGTTTTGAAGGTAAACATCATATCTACCTTACATCCGTCGACAATTATGGAACAGATAGCACCAAGACTGGCAAATGCCAGCAAAATTCTTACTGTCCTGATGGTAATTGGAACGGCCGTCAACTTGAAACTAGATTTACTGAGCAACTCAGGATTAACTACTGAAGAGTACCTAGGATTTGGCCTTGCTGCGGTATTTCTAATCATTAGTATTATTTCCTCTAAGGAACGAAAAATACCGACATTGTCTGACAGCCCAACTCTAGAAGAGCAACTTGCTGCAATGGAAGAGACACCAACTAAATCCAATACTACCATCATACCAAACCAAATAGAAAACCGACAAACCAAAAACATCATCGAAAGTATCGTCGGTGCTAAGACTGATATCAATGCACAACAAATTAACAGTGCGATTGGGACCTTGAGTTCGGGAAAACTGGGTCAGGATGCAAAGATGATGGCTGAACAACTACCAGCACCTCACCGACATGCTGACCAGGTTCTGGATGTGCCAGTATTGGCGGTGAATCAAAAAATCATGGATTCATCAACCAACGTCCCATTACCATCTGGCAAAGTTGATGCTGATAACCAACAAATTACTCCAGATTTACCTGACTTACCAGATGTGGTTAAAATTGAGGATAATTCTGCATCTAAACTACCATCAATATCTGACATAGATTCGCTATTAAACGAGATACCTGTGCCTAAAAACCCAATAACTGAATCTCTTCCTGATTTATCAGAGTTAGATAAGTTCCTAAGTAGTGAAAATAATGATGCATCTACACCTGAACTACCTAATCTAGATGACCTGTTTTAATCATAAGTTCAAATGTATCCAACACTTCGTCTTAACCATGTGGACGCAAGACTATGACCTTCACAGCCATTCAACCAATAGTGATGGCGAGCATAGTGTTGAACATGTGGCAAAATTGATGGCGGTAAATGATGTTAAGAATTGGTCATTAACCGATCATGATACTATCGCTGGCTGGAACGATGCTTATGCTGCAGCGCAGAAACATGGAATTAATTTTATTCCCGGTGTAGAAATCACCTGCGAATGTGGCCTTTCTGCAAATTCTGATGAACTTGAATTAAGAAATCGCGACCGGGGATCGAAGTCATGGCATCTACTCGCCTATTTCCCAGGTCTAATACCAAATGACGCACGGATTAGTACTTTTGCCGAGTGGTTGATACCATTACAAAACAATAGAATTCCACGCATGAGAAAAATGATTGAAAAGTTAACTGAGTTAGGCATGCCAATTGAATTCTCTGAAGTTTCTAGCAAGGCAGGAGGCTCAATTGGTCGGCCTCATTTAGCAGAAGTTATGGTCGAAAAAGGCTATGTTGAATCAAAACATGAAGCATTTGAATTATGGATTGGAGATGGATTACCTGGCCATGTAATTCAGCCAAAGCCAACCATTCAAGAAGCGGTAGACATGGTCAAGAAATGCGGTGGAATTACGTCTTTAGCCCACCCAATTTACTATGGCATACCTCCTGAAGAGTTAGTTGAATATTGCTTTGATAGCGGTGTTGATTCAATTGAAGCCTTTCATCGCAGCCATCCTGATGATTACCGCTACGAACTTTGGCAATACTGTAAAGAAAAATCATTGTCGGTGAGTTGTGGTTCTGATTTCCATGGTCAAAGTTATGGCCAGACACCGGGTAGTATGGCAATACCAATAGCCGAGTTATGTTTTTGAAATATTAAATATACTATCAATCAACATGGCGAACTCAAACAAAATCACTACAGGCATGGCCACCAAAAATAATGAAAGTGGGTCTGGTGGTGACAAAAATGCACCAAGTACAAACGCAGTAAACCAAATATGCTTACGGAATTGACTGATTTGGCTCCTTGTAACCACGCCCAAGCGGAGGATAAGTAAGGTGATTACCGGTGATTGAAAGCCAATTACGCAAGCCAGTGCTAAATTAACAATGAAGCCAACATATCCTGAAAGGCGCCACTCCGTTGAAAGTCCTGCTGTTTGAGCATCTTCGGTAAGATACTGTAAAATCATCGGAGTAAGAAACTCCCAAGAGTATAATAATCCAGCCAAAGCAAATAGAATAGTAAAGCCAATTGTGGTAATAAATGCTAAACTAAATTTTGGTGGCTTTAGCTCTAACTCTGCTAACCGTAGTCTAATCGCATCATTGTTTACTCCTTTCCTCAATGCCTCAATCAACAAAAATAATCCAATAATAACTATCCCAAAACTTACTGAAATCTGAAATTGTAACAGAATGAATTCTATTGGCGAGGTGACAATAATGTTGACATCTAAGGGTAGTCTTTCAGGCTCGATGAGCCACTTAATGACGGATTTGGTCAGGGAAAAGCCTGTAGCAACTGCGATTATGAAAAGGCCGACTAATAATTTAATTCGGCTTTTTAGATATACTGAGATATCAGAAAGAAGTACACCGCCAGGTGAATCTATGAGTCCCTTAACCGCATTTTGGAACTGCTCCTCGTCGGCCATGGCAATCCCAAACGATGATTAGTGATAATCCAAACTATTCTTGCTCAAGCCAAAGATGTGATGGAGAAGAGTCGACAAATGACCTGCTATTCAATTTCAATCTCTGTAACCGGTGGATTACGAACGCGGTCATCCATAAAGATGGGATAGACAGAATAATCGCTTTCCACATCTGGTCATCATGGTAATCATTCACTATACTAACCTCAATAATATCGTTGGCATTATTGCTTGGATTGTGCATGACAATTAAGTGGTAAAACAGCGGAGTATCTGTGGTCAAATAGATTTCTTGACCTGGGTTGATTACATAATGGTCGCCTAGTGTAGTAAGATATTGCCAATCAATTGAACCATTTTCCATTGCTTTAGCGCTGTCTTCAACATTTATGTAGACAATTTCCAACATTAATGAATCATCAAGATTCTTTATTGTTGAATTAACCTCATCACCATATTTTAGTTCTTGAATTATTTCATAGGTTGAATCTTCTGGACCCAAACGGAATGAAGCTCTATCTTCCGAGTTTTCAACTTGAACATTAATTGCCATAAGAATCAAAGTAAACATAACTAGAGTAATTGCTCCTTCAATAATAGCATGTTTTCTAGCTTTTATCTTGTCAAATCCCTTAAGCAATGAACCGTGATCATTTCTCATACGTGGTTGTAAATGATGGATAAACAAGGCACCTAAACTACCAATTATCATACCTAGAGGAATATCAATAAACCAATGAATTCCCAAATACAAGATTGAAAAGGCAAACAGAATGGTATTGATTAGAATGAACATATGGTAATTATAATGTCGCCAGTCTTTCATCTTGCCACCAGTTTCTTTGACGTGTAAATAATTAAGCATCAAAATACCAAATGGTATGGCAATATGGAGTGACGGTACGGCATTATCTAATGGATCATGAGTTGCATAAAATACCGAATAAGCACCATCATGGTATAGCAAGGCCTCCATTCCTGGAATCCAAGATGAAGTGACTTCAACATTGAAAAACAAGTAATAAGGTACTGCAAGAACATAAATTAACAAATAGTTCATGGTGACTTTATCAGTCATATCTCGGTCACCAGTATAAGCAAAGTACACAGTAGTAACATAAATCAAAAACAGGTAAATAAACAAATAATGGAAATTTAATACGGTAGTTAGTAGATCATTGACAAAGAAATCTTGGATTGATTTAGTTAATTCACCCTCAATGCTGTAAACAAGATCAGTCCAATGTCCAACTTCCGACTTTATTGGTTCATTTAGCAAATCTGTTATTGATTTTAAT
>QXXX01000092.1:0-701 GCA_009887195.1 Candidatus Poseidoniales archaeon
TCGACAGTAACTTTTCCTGCTGCTTCGGCTTTTTGAATATTAAATTCACATTCGATTCTTCTTAACATTGCAGCTTCTCGTATGGCTATTCTTTCCATCAGTGCCTCAGCATGTGCTCCTTCAGTTTGTGTGGCGGCAGATAGTTCGGCATTTAGTTGAGTGATTTTTTCATTATCCGTTTGGTTTGCGGTAAGAAATGCCTTCAGTAAGGTAAAGCCAAGAGTTGAGAGGGTTGAGCGCAATTCAACCTCTGTCCTCATCTCAAATTTATCTTGAAAAGCAGCACTTCGTAAGTCTTCATCGCTTGAACACTCTGCCAGTGAGGGATTTATTACTCGCATCATCAATTCATTGTGTAAGACCTCTGCTAGGCGCTTTCTGTCTAAAACAGGAGCACTGTTAGCAAACATATTGAGTAATTTGGGGATGTCATCATTGCGTAACTGAACCCGCACATTGGCAAATCCAGAAACCTTGCTACCATTTGGTAGATTAGCGGAAAATGGAACCGATATATCGGCAGGTCCAGTCATGGCAAATAGTAATCTTCTATCCTTAGCAGTAACGCCCATCATTTCGCCCAAAAACCGGTTAAACCCGCCAGCGATGTTACCAACTACCTTCTCAGTTAGAATATCACCAATTCGCCCATCAACGATAAATACACACGCTTCATTTGGCTTCAAAACTACTTCTTGAGC
>QXXX01000092.1:711-31463 GCA_009887195.1 Candidatus Poseidoniales archaeon
GAATCTTAGTTCGGGAATTATAAAATCCACGACAACTAGTAATCATCTGTTGGCACTGTTGAATAAAATTCTTAACATCTTCATCTGGTTTACTTGTACTAAATGCATGTTCTGCACTATTTGATATATTGATTGCCTTGGTGACCATTTCAATAACATCATGATCATGTTTGATTAATTTTTTCAAATCAGAAACCTTAACTGATCTTGAACCGGAAAAGAAAGCATGGTTCATTCCAGTCGCTGATTTGTCGACATCTTCAATCATCGAATCAATCTCCAAAGTGGCTTGTTTGGCTACTTGAGCTAGCGGCATATTATTCGCTTTGAAAGCGAGATCTTGAATGTTAGAGATATGGTTTCTTGCCCTAGTTCCGGCTCGCTTAATTTCATCCCGAATTAGTTTGTCTGCTTCTCGACGTTTACCTTTGGTATATCCCTCATAACTAGAAAGGACCAATTGAATCCCTCTCACGTAAGGTAATACTTCTATGGGTACGGCAGGCATCGCTCTCATGTATTCTTTGTCACTGGTCGTTATTATTGCTTCCGTTACCAGAGTCACAGATTTTTGACCATTCTAGAATTCTATCAGCGACAATATTTGCTTCATCTTTGTCGTGTGTTACATGAATTGCACTGATGTTGTGTTGCTTGAGTAAATCTCTAATTTCCTTGGCTAATATTCTACGAGCATCGACATCTAGTGAAGATAGAGGTTCATCAAGCAGTAACAACTTTGGGTTTGCTAATAATGCTCTAGCAAGTACTACCCTTTGTGCCTCACCACCAGATAATGTGGTGACTTTCCGATTAGCAAATCCACTTAACTTGACCAATTCTAGAGAATCAATAACCAATTGCTCTTTCATAATTTTAGATAGTTTTTCATTATTGCCAAGAAGGATATTTTTAGCTACATTCAGGTGCGGATATAAAATAGGTTTTTGGAATATAAATCCAACGTTATTGCTTATTTTTTCATCAATAGTAATTTCACCATCGCCGCTTGATTCTAAGTCTGCTATCATCCTTAGTAAGGTGGTTTTCCCACAGCCACTAGGGCCTAACAACGAGATTATTTCACCTGCTTTGAGACTAAGGCTCATTTTTTGGAATAATATTTCCCCACTCAATTCTTTTTGTTCTATTGAAATTTCTATCACGTTGTCATTGGTACTCATTAAAATCCACTCCCTTCTCCATTATCACGAAATCGTTCTGCAATGAAAAATAAGATGAATGTCAACAGCATCAAAACCGTCGCCGCAGCCATCGCCATTGGTTGAATCAATGGGTTGAATTTTGGTTGGCTCATCAATTGATCAATTAGCACAGACAAAGTATCCCAAGATCCCGACCTTACTAGAATCCATGATGCACCAAATTCACCTAACGAAAACGCCATTGTTAATGCTCCCGCTACCACAAGTGGTGCTCTAAGGAATGCGGCTTTACCATGCCACCATGCGTTAATTGGGTTCATGCCAAGCATGACTGCCTGTTCATGGTATGACAAATCAATAGATCGCAATGCAGGCAGGATTATTCTAATGACAAACGGGGTGGTGATGATTATATGAGGTATTGCTGGTATTATAGCCCAACCAAATAAACCAGGTGACCACTTCAATAAGCCAAGTAATATTCCTAAGCCAATCATTACTGCTGAAAGGGCCAAGGGAATCATTGTAGCAAATTCAACAATCTTAGCAGTGGTGGCTTTTTGCTCTTGTTCTAAACGACTTATGCATGATGAGATAATCCAGCCTATGGGTAAAGCAAATGCAACAGTGATTAAACAATAAATCAGTGAATTCGACAAGGCATCTGGTATTGCGGTAGTGGAATAATCGCCCGACCATGCTTCACTCCAAGCTTCAGTTGAGTAAGTAAATTCACCGGTTTTTGTGTTGCGAATTCTAAAAGATGCAATAGTGACTAACATTAGTGGTAATATGGCAAAACAAACGCCCAAGGAAATAATCGCTTTCGCTAAATTATTTGGCCTTGCTGATATTTGTTTGGCGTCAGATTCAGCAATTATTGCGTGGATAGTAGAATGTCGACGTTGTATTGATGTAGCACAGATAATTGCTAGTGACAATATGATTAATTGAACAATTGAGGTAGATAATACCACTTCACTAGTGTCAATTCGGTAACCATATATGCCCGCTGAGCCTCCTGAATTGGCCATCAGTGTTTCTAGTGTGTCTTGGTTTGGTGTTAGCCACCGGACTAGGGCAAAGGAAGTAAAAGAAAAAATAAAACACAGTGTGGCTGCACACAAAATCGCTGGTCCAATTATTGGTAACCAGAGATTGCGAATTCGTGACAACCTATTTTGTCCCGCTGGCAAGAAACGCATTTGTTCTTCCCATGTTCTGTCCATTGTGGACAAGGTTGGTTCGACAAATCGCATTATCAATGAAATGTTAAACCATACGTGGGCGGCAATTAAGGCGATGAAATGCCCGGGATTTTCCCAGTTGGTAACATTGGCTAATTCGCCAACAATACCAGTCTCTAAGCGCAAATCAATGCCCATTGCGGTCAACGGTCCCCCAACATCGATCAGCATCAGAAATCCCATGGCTACTACGATTGAAGGAGTGACAAATGGTACTGCTAGTATCGCTCTTAAGAACTTGATATTTTTCCAATTATAACGCCCCAAACACCAAGCAATCGGTAGCCCAATTATCACAGTGGCAATTGTTGAAATGGTGGCTTCAAGTAATGTGAATTTCAAGGCGTGTAACGACGATTGGGTAGTGAAGAAATTTTGGACTGCCACCACTG
The DNA here is from genome assembly GCA_009887195.1 of Candidatus Poseidoniales archaeon. Taxonomy (GTDB): domain Archaea; phylum Thermoplasmatota; class Poseidoniia; order Poseidoniales; family Poseidoniaceae; genus MGIIa-L1. The sequence continues at coordinate 3,517 of QXXX01000092.1, forward strand.
AATTAATTCCAGTGACAGATTCAAGGCGAGCAATCGCATACAATAATGGCAATACAGTCAGCGTTACGAAACAACAAACAGTAGTCCACTGTATGACTTTGACCAACATTTTATGCTGGCCTGTTCTAGTCAATACCAGACCTCATTCAGTTGCTGACTGCCACTTGTCTAGCCAGTTAGTCATCTCTTCGTTGATTCTAGTAATCTCAACATTGGCATTTTCTTGTGGTATGTCGGAGTGATAGCGATAGCCATCAGTTTCTGGTAATCCATAGCCATCAAGAACCGGATACATTAGATTGTTCTCGGGCATTTGTGCATTGATTTCAGGACTCAGTAGATATTCTATGAATAGTTCAGCACCCGGTATATTTGCCGCACCATTGATTATTCCAGTATATTCTACTTGTTGTATCGTTGACTTTGGTAGTGTTATTGAAGTAGAGTGGGTGTAGTTTCCAGAGTAATAGGCTTCAACTCCAGGAGACTGACAATAAGATACGGTCAAGTGTGCATCTCCGATATATCCTGTAGTGTACTCCCCATAGCCACCAGTGTAGTGAGTTTCGTATGCTTCAGTCCAGCCAGAGGTAATGATTGCATCATTACTTGCCATGGCTTGCCACCAATCAAATGCATTAGTACTTTCATCGTCATCATTTTCAAAATAATCGATGGTGGCAACCATGAATGATCTTCCAGGTGAAGAGGTCACTGGGGATGGAAATGCTGTTTTTCCTCGCCAAGTTTCTTCGGTTAGGTTCCATAATGATGTTGGTTCGCTAACATTTTCTCCATCAACAAAATTCTCGTCATAATTCAGGCAAACAGGTCCTTGATCAAACGGAATGGCTAGTGGTCCTGAATACGGTGCTGTTGCCTGTTCGCTTATGTTTTGATAATTATCAGACTGGGTGTAAACAGTCTCTCTAAGCAAGCAATTGTCGATAGCAGTCTGTAGGTAGGTATTATCTAAGCCAATCATTAAATCTGCTTGTTGTGCTTGTTTTGTCAGCATCATTTGGTCTAATATTCCACCTGCATCATCTTCTTTGATAAATTCGATTTCATATCCTGTTCGGTTGGTAAATTCTTCTACCATGCTGTCGCTTAATGCCAATATGTCATAAGTAAGTATTCGCAATTTCCCGTCATCCGTGTGACCTGCGGAAAATGTAGAACATTCAAGTGATTCATTTTCTTTTTCCAATGCACCTAAACAACCACTCATCGATGCGCAAACCATTACGGTCAAACACAATATTGCGTTAAGCCGCAATTAAATCACTTCCGATTTGAGCAGAAAGCTGGTGTGTTCTGTCAATCAACTCTAATGGATTGTGTGCAAGGATATACAGGCTTGGCTCCCAACCATAGCCTCCTGCATCAATTATCACGTCTAGCTTGGTGTGAGACCCGATTATACGACCCTTTTCACACTGCGCAAATGCATAGCCGAGTTGCTCACATATTGTTTTGAGTTCATCGATGTCGACTTTATCATTCTTTATTTCTGGCTTAATGTTGACAATTGATGTTTTGGCTTCATTTATTGTGTGAGCTTGTATAAGAATTCCTGCTAAATGGTTTGATACCCCAAATGACGGAGTTTCGTGATGCCTCAATTTGCCATTGACAATGGTTATCCTTCCCGGGAAGGCCGCTACTTGCTCAGCATCTCTAGCACCTTTGACGCATGATGCAATGTTTAGTCCAACAGCCGGTAAGACATGGTGAATTCTTTTGACATCAAGACGGCTAATTGCCCATTCTAACCTGCGGAGCAAGGCTCTTTCCTGCTGGCCTTTGTCCAAATCGAGTCCGGTAAGTGTCTTGTCAAATCTTAGAGTTTGATTTCCGCCAAATTGAAATTCTACAATCAATCTTTGACGGATCACGTCACTTTCTGGACCTATTGCCGCAAGAGCCTGTGACAATTCACTGGCCCACGCATCAACCATTGCTTCGTCAGCAGATGCTGAAAGGCTAATGGTTGGTTTCTGGATATGCCTAGATATCGTGCTTTGAGTTGAACCTAATAAAGTGGCTATCTCAGATTGTGACCATCCTTTTGTGCGTAAATCTTTGGCAATGTGCTGGTGTAATCTGTCCAGCCATTTGCCGCCTACTTCTCCTAACATGTGCTTGGCTAGCAACTTCCTTTATTCAATGTTGCTGAAATAATATGCAACATGAATGGGGATTTTACTGTTAAAATCACCATCCGTTTGGCAAAACCGCATATATTGATTGTTTTTTATGTAGGTGATTTCTTTAATATCAGATTATTTTTATTTGGCGGTAATTTAAGATGGCATGATTGGTTAATGGACTTCTATACTTTGAATGTAATCTGAATTTTATTTAATTCATGCTGCATAACAGCCGTTGGATGGATTCTAGAACCAATTACCGCATACTACAAAGGTCTAGTGCTAGACCCCTGTGACTATGAGAGCAGAAGTCCTTACACCGTTCCTTGATGGATTGATGTCTCGAATAGCCGATTATCATCTCGCATCTCTTGAACCAGGACAAAAAACCGTGGATTACCTAACTGAAGAATCCCGCAGAAAAACTACAGATTTGTCACTACCACTAGAAGGAAATGGCCCTGAGGGAGTTCTTGATGATATTGATGAATTTCTCCGTCAGTGTATTCGAACTAATAATCCGCAATTTATGAATCCATTATGGGGCGGACTAAACCTGTCAGCATTTGCTGGTGAGGTAATTGCGGCTTTGACCAATCAATCGATGTATACCTATGAGTTATCACCAATCGCCACTTTAATCGAGAAAGCAATAATTTTTCGTATGATGGAAATAATTGGTTATAGTGACGGCTTTGGCACCTTTACTACTGGTGGTTCAAATGGCAATATGTTGGGTATGTTATGTGCTCGTCAATCCCTCTATCCATCATCATCTCACGGAGGTTTTGATGGTACTAAGCACGTAGCATTTGTCTCTGCTGAAGCTCACTACTCAGTGCTGATGTCAGCCAACGTTATTGGAATTGGCCATCAAAATTTAATCAAGGTAGCTTGTGATTCACAGGGTCGAATGAAACCTGATGCACTTATCGATGAAATTCAACGGGCCCAACAAAATGATTTGATTCCATTCTGTGTGATCGCTACTTCAGGTACTACGGTTAGAGGTGCATTTGATCCACTTCGAGAAATTGCGGCGATAAGCCACGATGAAAATATTTGGCTGCATGTCGATGCAGCATGGGGTGGGAGCTGCTTGTTTTCTAGCAAGCATAGAGATCTTATGGCAGGTGTAGAACTTGCTGACAGTGTTTGCTGGGATGCCCATAAAATGATGGGGTTGCCACTTATTTGTAGTGCCTTTTTAACCAAACACAAGGAGGTTCTTGGTGGCGTTTGTGCTCACGGTAATGCTGCACATTATCTATTTCATGAAGACACTAAAGATGTTGACCTTGGTCGGTTTTCACTGCAGTGTGGTAGGCGCAATGATTCCTTGAAACTGTGGATTGCTTGGCGAGAAATCGGTGACGCAGGTTGGGCAGATATGGTAGATAGGTATTGTGAATTAGGTGATTATCTTCAAGCAGCGGTTCAGTCACATCCTAAGTTAGAAATGATGTCTGAGCGAAGTTGGTCGAATATTTGCTTTAGATATGTGGCTGATGGACGGGACCTCAATGAGCTAAATGCCGAAATTCGTGCTCGACTAATTAGAGAAGGTATGCACTTAGTGAGTCGTTCAAATATTCTTGATCAAGTAGTTATTAGGGCAGTGGTAGCCAATCCATTAGTGGATGAATCAGTACTAAACGGCCTAGTATCAGCAATTGTTAGGCATGGTGACGAAATAGTCGCTGGAGTACCTGCTCAATTTTGATTCCCCCGAGTTTAAGGAGCGCCTCGATTTGGCACAATCATGTCGAGTGGCGATTTGGTCAGGACCGCACTATTTGATGAGCATGTTGCACTGGATGCTAATATTGTAGACTTTCATGGTTTCGAATTGCCGATATGGTACTCCAATATCAAAGAAGAACACCTCACAACAAGAACCTCTGCTGGCCTGTTTGATGTCAGCCATATGGGTGCTTTTCGATTTACCGGCAACAAGGTTCGTGAATGGCTTGAAACGGTGGCAACCCAGAAAGTTTCAGCAATAATACCTGGTCGTTGCGCCTATACCCATTTTCTAGACAATAATGGCTTCATCATCGATGACATGATTTTTGCGGTTGTTTCAGAAACCGAAATTCTTGGCGTACCAAATGCTTCAATGATTGAAGTAATGGCTAATTGGTTCACCAGTAATCTCCCCAAAGATGGCTCAGTAGAACTAGAAGACTTGTCACCTAAGACCTCTATTATTGCTTTACAAGGTCCCCACTCTAAGACCATAATCACTAAGGTACTGAGCGCAGATAACCATGTTGGTCGATTTCGCTGGCAATTAATTTCGGATAATCCTCTGGGCGTCACTGGCTGGATTCAAGGGACTGGTTATACTGGTGAGTCTGGTTATGAAATATTCGTACCTAATGAACATGCAGCTAACCTTTGGCGACACCTCATCAAAGCAGGTGCTACACCAGTTGGACTTGGAGCACGTGATACATTACGCTTGGAGAAAGGTTACTTGCTTAGCGGAGTTGATTTCTGCTGGCCTGAATTAGAAGAAGCAACAGAATTTCTGTCAAGAGATTCATGGGAGACCAACGTGCCATTTGGCTTAGACCTTGAACATGATTTTATCGGTAAGCAGCGGGTTATTTCTCACGCAGATACCGATGCGAAATGGTGGGGTGTCAAGTATGTCGAAAAGGGCCCATTGCCTAGACCCGGCAAGGATGTCAGCGATTTGTCCGGTAACATCATCGGGCGATTGTCTTCTGGAGCACCATCACCTAGTTTGGCAAATACTGGCATTGGTATTGGTTATATTTCTGGTGTCAATGAAGGAGATGAGGTTATGATAGTTGCCAGCCCTAGAAAGTCAGTAAAAGCAGTGGTCGTTAGGCCACCATTTGTTTAGATTATCGATTTTACAATATCATCTTCTAAGCATGAATATTATGGGCATTACGCGCACGGGTTTAAATTAGCCGTAAGGGGAGAATAACCATGGTCGACCAATTACCAAATCGAGGCCTAGAAACAGAGATGCTCAAAGAGATGGGTTTTTCATCAATTGATGACTTGTTTAGCGACTTGCCAGAACACGTTAGAATGTCTGAACCTCTACCATTACCACCTCCCCAATCTGAAGAAGAAATTATTGCTGATGCTCGTAGGTTGCTCGGGGCGAATTTAGCTATGGGTGAAGCAGTATCGTTTTTGGGTGCTGGAATTTATCGTAACTATGTGCCTGCATCAGTATTTCAATTAATTACTCGAGGTGAATTCTTGACCTCATACACTCCTTACCAGCCTGAGGTAAGTCAAGGAATGCTCCAAGCAATGTGGGAATTTCAAACCCTTATCTCGGAACTTGTTGGTCTACCAATTGCTAATTTATCACTTTATGATGGATCTACTGCGGCTGCAGAGGCACTTACTTGTGCTGTTAGAGTCCACACTAGAAAGGCAACTCAATCTAACACGGTTTACATCTCTGAGTTAGTCCCTCCAGACCGCATGTCAGTGATGCACAATTATTGCCAAGGTGCAGGAATTACTTTGAAAGTATTGAAGCATAATGCTGATGGCACCCTTGATATTGATTCGGTTCATTCTGCCGCAGGTTCATGTGGTGTGTATGTTGAACAACCAAATCCGCTTGGTATTCTTGATGGCGGCCTGACTCAAATCAAAGAAATAATCGGTAAAAATACTGCACTCATAGTCGGCGTACAACCTGTATCTCTTGGCTTAGTTGAAGCACCAGGTAACTACGGCGCAGATATCATTGTTGGTGAGGGTCAACCATTTGGCAGTCCACCAACTGGAGGAGGTCCAATCTACGGAATCTTTGCGTGTAGCAAACCGTATTTGCGTCTAATGCCCGGAAGAATAGTTGGGCGAAGTATTGATGTCGACGGCAAAGAAGCATATTGTCTGACTCTTTCCACAAGAGAACAACACATTAGACGTCATCGAGCAACTTCCAACATTTGTACTAATGAAACGCTAATTGCCTTGATGGGCGCAATGCATATGTCACTACTTGGACCTGAAGGTCTTGAACACCTAGCATATCGAAATATGACTGCTTGTGTCTTGGCTAAGCAAAAGTTGTCGGAGATTAATGAAATCTCAGTGCCGCATATTTCATCTGCTCACTTTAACGAATTTGTGATTGAACTTCCAAGAAGTGCTGCAGACTGTTTGAAGTATCTCGATTCGGTTGGAATTATTGGTGGTTTTGACTTAAACCGTTGGTATGAAGGTCGCAATAATTGGTTATTGGTTTCAGTTACCGATCAAACCAAAGCCGCTGAAATAGAATTACTCGCCGCTCATTTGGCTGTATGGTGTTCGATGAAGGAGGTGTTTGCTTGAGCAGATTATTTGACTTTGCTGGCGGAACTGGAATGGGTTATTCACAACCTGAACCACTACTCTCGAAAAATAAAGTAACACTGCCGCCTAACTTGATGCGCAAAGCACTTCCAAGATGGCCAAGACTATCAGAACCGGAAATGGTCAGACACTACACTTGGTTATCGAGAAGAAACTTCGGCATTGATACTGGATTTTATCCTCTAGGGTCGTGTACTATGAAACACAATCCACGAGTCAATGAAGTGATTGCCCAACTACCTGGTATTGCTGATATTCATCCACACCAACCCGAACACCATTTGCAAGGCTTGTTATCTATTTACCACGAAATGCAACACATGCTGGCAATTTGTTCAGGAATGGATGATGTGACCCTGCAACCTGTTGCTGGGGCTCAAGGAGAATTCACTGCTGTTCGCTGTGTACAGGAATATTTCCGCAAACGTGGCGAAACCCAACGTACCAAAGTAATCGTTCCAGATTCTGCCCACGGCACCAACCCCGCTAGCGCAGCCATGGCAGGGTATGATATCGTCGAGATTCCCAGTTTGGAAAATGGTCGAATTGACTTAGAGGCACTAAAGGCTGTAGTTGATGATACAGTAGCCTTGATGATGATTACTAATCCAAATACCCTCGGACTATTCGAAACAGATGTTCCAGAAGCATCCGATATAGTTCACGCAGCAGGTGGACAAATGTACTATGATGGGGCTAACTTCAACGCTATTCTTGGCCGTACTTCACCGGGCTTGATGGGCTTTGATGCGGTTCACTTTAATCTGCACAAGACATTCAGTCAGCCACACGGTGGCGGCGGTCCAGGTTCTGGCCCAATTGGTGTCAAATCTCATTTGGCAGAATTCTTGCCAAGTCCAGTAGTCAAGAAGCGACCAATTGTTGGCGATGAAGCAAAATTTGCGGTTGATGATATGTGGTATACTTGGTATGAACCAGAGCATACTATCGGTAAAGTCCAACAATGGCACGGCAATGCAGGGGCAATTATTCGCTGTTGGGCTTATTATCGACGTTACGGTTATGGCTTGAAGGACATGTCTGAACATGCTGTGCTAAATGCTAACTATTTGCGTCATGCCCTACATCGGGAAGCAAAGAAGGCTGACGTCTCACACATGTTTGTTGACGGTGCAGAAGCAGAAGTTGCCAAACACGAATTCACCATATCGCTACAACCTGCCAAAGAAGCAGTCGGAGTCTCAGCCATGGACGTGGCCAAAGGGTTGCTAGATATGGGTTACATGGCGCCAACAGTATATTTCCCGCTAGTAGTACCAGAATGTATGATGTTTGAACCAACTGAAACAGAAAGTCGAGATACGCTAGATACTTTTGCCAAAGATTTCGCTCAAGTGCTTAAGGTAGATCCACAGACTCTTCACGAAGCGCCAATCACCACACCGGTACGACGAGTGGATGAAGTGTATGCAGCAAGAAATCTTTGTTTGAAGCATCCATTTGATGAAGAGTAGTGGTCGATGTGGTAAGGGCTAGAGATAACAGCCCTGAGAACTTTGGCTGGGAAAAAATCGAGCTTAAACCGAATGCCGGTTCTGTCTTGCTACCACTGTCATGGGGCTTATTGCCACTAGCATTGACATTAATTGTTTATTTTACTAAGACCGGTATGGAACTGATAAATTTCCTTGGGGCTGGGTCGGTGTTGCTAATGTTAGTTGGTGGTATTGGTGCTGTTAGCACAAGGCAAGGAATTTTTAATTCACTAAAAGTTGGTCTGGGGTTCTTCTTTAGTTGTTTATCGCTATTCTCTTGGTTAATGGTAGCGAATAATAACTTCGCAGTCGAGTGGGGAATAGCTTCTTCATTTCTGGCTTTTATTATGATCTTTCGAACACTTGATTTCATTTTCAAAGATGCTAATCTGATTTACCAAACTAATTGGTCGGCAAAATCTAGGTTGCCAACCGAATCGATGGCCGGTTGGGATATCAGGTCTCGAAGGTTCGCACAAAATACGATGGCATTGAAGCGATTTGACAAAGATAGTTTCGCCCATATCTACGGTACTAGGACTCTACAAGGCTTAGCAATACGCTTGGACGTGTTTGGTGTGCGAATGGGAGAACGCTTTGATTTCCGTCTTTTAGGGCTTGATTTGACTGAATTTATTGTCGAAGATGAATAGTCATCTTGAATAACCGACCGCGATGGCAGTTTTGACATGGAAGTTACTATACTGTTGGGTTCGTCCTCAGATATGCCTGTTGCCGAAAAGTGTACCAAAATCTTGAAGCAGTTTTCAGTTGATTATCAACTGCGTGTTGCTAGTGCTCATCGCTCACCAAAATTTGTTGAACAAATTATTCATGATGCTGAAGCAGATGGCTGTAAAGTGTTCATTGCCATGGCTGGATTAGCAGCGGCATTGCCTGGTGCTGTGGCTGCTCTTACCACCAAGCCAGTTATTGGGGTGCCATGTGGTGGAAAAGTGCCTTTTGATTCCTTACTATCTATCGTCCAATTACCACCAGGTGTTCCTGCAGCAACTGTTGGTGTTGACCGTGGTGATAATGCTGGATATTTGGCTGTACAGATGCTAGCATTGCAAAATGAAGCACATGCTGCGGCACTGAAGCAAAACAAACTCGACCAAGTAGAGCGAGTCAAAGCCCAAGACCGAGAGGTCAACGGGGGCGCCTGATATGTTTGATGTCGATGAATTCGTTACGGAATCCATCGAATCACTACAAAACACAATTGATGATATAGCCATAATCGCTTGTTCAGGTGGTGTCGATTCTACTGTTGCTGCAGTTATCGCAAATCAAGCAGTAGGAGATTTACTTCATTGTGTTTATGTCGATACTGGATTTATGCGTAAAGGTGAGACCGAACAAATTGAGGCACTACTTGCCGAGCAAGGCATCAAGAATTTGGTTACTGTCAAGGCAGCAGATCGTTACTTTGAAGCCCTCAAAGGGGTTACTGAGCCTGAGCAAAAGCGCAAGGTGATTGGAGAACTATTCATCAGGATTTTTGAGGATGAACAAAAGAAATGTGGTGCTAAATATTTAGTCCAAGGAACCATTGCTCCTGATTGGATTGAATCAGGCGGTGGTGTGCGTGACACTATCAAGTCACATCACAATGTTGGAGGACTTCCCGAAGACATGACCTTAGAGGTAGTTGAGCCACTGCGTGATTTGTACAAAGATGAAGTCAGAGAATTGGCCCGCTTCCTTGAAATCAATGTGGCAGAAAGACAACCATTCCCGGGTCCAGGACTAGCTGTTAGAACCCTTGGTGATTTAACACCAGAGCGTGTAGCAGTAGTTCGAGAGGCTTGTGCAATTGTTGAAGAGGAGTTTGAAAAGGCAGCAGCAGAAGGTTTGATGGATTTACCTTGGCAATACTTTGCTGCCTTACTTCCTGTTCGCAGCGTCGGCGTGCATGGGGACGTTCGTGCCTATGGTGAAACAATTGTTGTTCGTGCGGTTCAATCTATGGACGGTATGTCGGCAAGATACTCTGAGATTCCTCATCCAATCTTGCAGAAAATAAGTACTCGAATAACCAACACTGTCAAAGGTGCCGTTAACCGTGTAGTCTATGACATCACTCATAAGCCACCTGGCACAATTGAGTGGGAATGATTGTTTTAATTTAACAAAAATGCTTAACATCTTAAGCAAGGTATCAAAAACAGATTGAATTTGTTTTGTTACATGGGACAAAAGCGTTTGAGTGTATTTATTGTAAGCATTTTCTTATTTTCTCTTGTTTCCAGTGTCCAAGCATCTGAAGATGGCGATACTGTAGCCCAATTCGGGACTGGTTTTGATGAGGTCGTAATCGCAGATTCAACTGACGGTTTATTTGACCCACGTGACCTTGAATTCCACCCAGGGCGAACTGATGAACTTTGGATTGCTAACCGTGGCGATGACAGTATTTCTATCATCCATGATACCGGACTTGACACTCAGTATTCTCAAAACCGTGAAGATTCTAACAGCAATCACTTCCTAGAGGAAGTCAGCGCGATTGCCTTTGGCGCATATCATCCAGAGTTTGACTGGCAATGGGGCTCAGCCCAAGAAACTCAAAACACCTACTGTGGTCAAGGCTCGCCAAATCAATTCATGGGACCAACCTTGTGGCCATCTTCGCTTTCGCATTTTGCCGTAGAGAATCAAAATAACGGCAATGGATTATTAGGCAGCCACATAGATATGAATCACCAATCACCAGACGGAATGGGTATTGCTCACGATAGTGGTAATGCGTATTGGTACTTTGATGGCTATTACGGCGAGTTAGTTTACTATGATTTCCAACAAGACCATGATACCGGTGAAGACGATCACTCTGACGGTATCGTTCATCGATATGTCGATATTGAATTAACCAGAGATGGAGGCATACCCGGCCATATGGTTTTGGATAAGGAATCGGGAATACTCTACATCGCAGACACAGGAAAGAATCGTGTCTTGTGGGTTAATACCGATGACCAATCTGTTTCAACAACAGACATACTCAACTCGGCAACTCAGATGGAACCACTTGCAGAGTACAAGGAAAAAAGAGGTATGGAATGGGGTGTCTTGGATACTGGACTTGGGCGTCCATCTGGTATTGCGCTAGAAGGGGATACCCTGTTTGTGTCAGAAAATGGTAACGGGCAAATAGTCGCTTACGACTTAGCAGATGACGGCAAGAGTGCTGTTGTTGCTGATACCATCCAAACCAGTGCACAATTCATTATGGGTCTCGAAGTTGGACCTGATGGTCATCTCTACTACGTTGACAACGGTAAAGATCAGGTGGTAAGAATCGATCCATTCTATGACTTAGATGCAGATGGTGTTCTTGATGAAGATGACAATTGCATAGCTATTGCTAATCCAGGTCAAGCCAATTATGACGCTGACTATTTTGGTGATGCATGTGATGAAGATGATGATAATGATTCAGTTCTAGATGTTGATGATAATTGTCCAACAGGTCAGAAATCTTGGACTTCGCAAAAAGGTATTGACCATGACTTAGATGGTTGTGCTGATGCTAGTGAGGATGAGGATGATGATAATGACGGTATTATGGATCTTAGTGACTTGTGTCCAACTGGAGAAATTAACTGGCCATCCCGCTCATCAACCGATTTAGATAGTGATGGATGCCGAGATGATGATGAAGATCTCGATGATGATGGTGATGGTATTTGTGATGCTAGTGCTGGTAATGAATTGTGCCAGGTGTCTAGTATGGCAGCCGATTTATGTCCAGTTAGCACCATCGGATTCATCTCAACCATTGAAACTGATAATGACGCAGATGGTTGTGAAGACGCAGTTGAGGATACTGATGATGATAATGATGGATACAGCGATACTATCGATGATTGTCCCCTAACTGCTGGTTCCAGTACTGGTGAATTAACCGGTTGTTTAGACGGTGATTATGACGGCTATGCCGATTCAATCGATACTTTCCCCGCAGACCCAAGCCAATGGGCTGACAGCGATAATGACGGCTATGGTGATGAGTTAAGAGGTAACAATGGCGACTATTGCCCAACGATTGTTGGTACCTCCACACTAGACCGTTTAGGTTGTGTTGACTCAGATGATGACGGTTGGTCAAACCCTGATGATTCTTGGAACGTAAATTTTGGTGCTGATGCATTCCCTGACGAGCCAACTCAACACTTCGACGGTGATAATGACGGATACGGCGATAATGCGGAAGGAGTTCAACCCGATGGTTGCTCCAACATTGCCGGAACATCTTTCGAAGACGTGTTTGGATGCCGTGACAGTGATGGTGACGGATGGTCAGATGCTTATGATGCATTCAACAATGATGCAACACAATACTCTGACCAAGATGGTGATGGTTATGGAGATCTAATTGGCGGAAATATGCCAGACTCTTGCCCGACGGTATTTGGTAACTCTACAATAGAGCGATTTGGTTGTCTTGATTCCGATGGGGATGGTCTGGATGATGAATTAGATGAATTTCCCAATGATGCTACCGAGCAAATCGATACTGATGGTGATGGAGTTGGTGATAACTTAGATGCCTATCCACAAGACGCCTCCATGTCGGTAATTCCAAATGATGAAGATGATTCTTCTAATATCGTTGGAATAGTGGCGATTGGTGCGGTTATTCTAGGAATTATTGTGGTAATTGGCCTATATGCTACTCGTCGCAAACCAGAACTTATCCCGGAAAATGTCATGCCGTTCGCTAATCAACAATTCATTCAACCAATGGCTCAACCAATGCCACAACCAGCAATGGAATTTGCTCCACCAGTACAAACTCCTCAAGGACCACCACTGCCTCCTGAAGGACTACCACCGAATTGGACCATGGAGCAATGGGCTTGGTATGGTGAAGATTACCTACGTAATCGTTGAAGGAATCACTCTATCTTTTATACCGACCTTTACTACGCTAAATGATGAATAATTACCTGGCTCGCCTAATGAGCTATTGGTTATGCTTTGGTACCTTGTACGACCTAGCCTTTGCGTTGATTTTTTCGTCGTTAATTGCCATACTATTCCAAATTTTTACATTGTTCGATTACCTAATGATTTTTGGTGCTTGCTGGTTTACTATCGAGTTATACTGGTGGTTGGTAGATAGATTTGGCACAACTCTGCAAAGAAACCGAATAATTCGCAAATATTTCCTTGGTGCGCAATTCAAGAAGCAATGAATTACGCCATTAATACGCTATTTTTTTTCATTTAAGTTATCCAGAAACTCATTTAGATATTCATCTGGAGTTTGTCCATTTAGTCTTACAGTGATCCAAAAATAGACTCCAATTATTATGCCGGCTGCTAACAATAGTATGCCAATAAAACCAACTGCTTCAGATACCATCGTAATCACCCTTCTAGTGATTTGACTTAGTCAACAGAACTAGTTAACAGTGGCGCCGATTATGGGGCTCGAACCCATGACCTTGGGATTAACAGTCCCACGCTCCACCAGCTAAGCTAAATCGGCATCGTGAGCGAATAACATCTCCTTTATGAGCAATTCGGCCGTGGTGACATTATCTAATAATCTCAATCAAGCGGGGTTTTGACTTGATTGGCTTAGATGAAATAGTGATGCAATCAGTTAGAGATTGCTGTTCTTGCGCCGTAAGGTCAACATTATGATGGAATTTTATCCATGCCTCCCCTTGATTGATTGCTTGACCTCGCTCAACTAAGATTTCAAAACCGATTTCGGGAATAATTGTGTCTTCAAGAGCGAATCTACCGGCTCCATGGTTACGGGCAATCTCTGCTAAGGTCATTGAGGTAATTGCTGAGACATAGCCTTGGCTAGGAGAATAAATTGAAGTGACTTGTTTACTCTTGTCTAACAATTTTGTTGGTTGGGATACAAGTAACTCAACATCTGTCTGACTAACGCCTTGGGCTAAGCACATTTGCTTGAACTTAGCCAATGCACCGCCATTATCTAGCACATTATTCATCATTGCTTGACCGGCAAATTCGTCACTGGCTGTGCCGGATAAGACTAGCAATGCTGCACCTTGGAGTATGACTAATTCTCTGGTATCGCTAGAGCCTTGGCCTTTGAGCACCGCAATGCTGCCAAGGATTTCCAAACTATTACCAACATATCGCCCTATTGGGTAATCCATTTGGGTAATTTGGGCTATTGTCTTGATGCCTAATCCCTGCGCTGCACCAACCATCGATTTAGCCAGTGCTTCAGCGTCCCCAAAAGATTGCATGAATGCACCCTGGCCGCATTTGACATCTAGAACCAGAGAACCTAGTCCTTCAGCCGCCTTTTTGGATATAATTGACGCAGTGATAAGCGGAATGCTATCGATGGTATCAGTTACGTCTCTAACTGCATACAATAAGCCATCTGCTGGTGCGATTGCCGTATTTTGCGCGGCGATACAACAACCAATTGCTGCGACTTGGTCTTGCATTTGTTGTGGATTAAGTGAACAATTAAACCCGTTAATTGATTCTAACTTGTCAATAGTTCCACCAGTATGTCCTAGTCCTCGACCAGCCAGCATTGGGACTTTCAGTCCACATGCGGCTAAAGCAGGGGCAAGCATTAGCGACATTTTGTCCCCCACTCCACCAGTACTATGTTTGTCAACCACTAGGGTATTATCTTCCCAAGCAATTATTGAGCCAGACTCCATCATTCCTTTGGTCAATATTGTAGTTTCATCAACTGATATACCGTTGCTGTGAACTGCTTTCAACCATTGTTCAACATAATTAATGTCGATATTTCTGGTCGCTACTGACTTGATGAATAGACTCAGTAAATCTAAGTCCATGGTTTCCTGCTGCTCTATTTGGCTTATCAGTGTCAAAACATCTGATGATTCCATAAGATCAACCTAGTTTTTTGCTAAGCCAATTTCGACCAATCTTTGATGCAGATAATCACCAGCATTTATCGATTGGAAATCAGCCTTACCACTGGTCATCTCAATGAATTCTGGTCTTGGAGTCAAATCGATTGAATTGCGTGGGTGAACAAACATCGGCATAGAGAAGCGACGAGCGGACTTAGATGAAGGGTTTACCACTCGATGGGTTGTGGATTTGAATAATCCATTAGTTAGGTTCTGTATCATATCGCCAGAATCAACAATGATGTTTCGTTCATCGCCTGCTACTTTTATCCACGTACCGTCATGGTCCATTACCTCAAGACCATCTGCAGTAGCAGTAACTAGTAGCGTGATGAAATTGATATCTTCGTGAGCTGCCGACCGGACTGCACCCTCTTGAACATCTTCGCCAAGCGGTGGGTAGTGAATAATACGCATAATGGTATTTCCATCATCGGTCATTTCTGGCAGCCAATTTGCTTCTTTACCAAGATATATGCTACAAGCAGACAATAATTCTCTTGATACATGTTCCATTCTGTTATACAAATCGTCAATGGTTTGTTTGAATTGTGGTACATCAGCATCTGGCCAAACATTTTGCGGATAACTAGGGTGTTCACCAGGTTGGTGAGTACGGCCGGTTTGCCAAAATTCTTTCAAATCAGGTGCTGGATTATCTTTGGCGTGCTCGACACCAAAAGCAGTATAGCCGCGTTGATGGGAAATATCAGCTCTCGAATAGTTGGATTTACTGTTTTGGTCAAGTCCGAAAAAAGCATCACCATTTTCGTAAGATTGATGGATTAATTCTAACGGTATGCCGTGGTTCTTCAAGGCAAAGAATCCGATGTCCTTGAGCGAATTACCTACATGTTCAATGAACTTGTTACGCCTATCACCATCACTTGAGAGGTAGTCAGCAAAATCTACTACAGGGATGCTTCGAGTCATGTTATCACTTTGTGGTAATGACGGCACCGTATGAACTCTATGCCAGTTGAACAAGGAAAACTGTGATTTTATCAGTCACGGATTTTTGAGAGTAGTCTAATCATTTCGATGTAGATCCAAATGATTGTGACCAAGACACCAAATGCGCCCCACCATTCTGCATTCTTAGGTGCTTGCCACTTTACTCCGGATTCAATAAAACCAAAATCTGAAATCAAACTTAGCGCGGCGATTGACAGAACAAATATGGTGAAACCAATGCCAATAGGGCCAGAAGAATGAACAAATGGTACTTCATAGGCAGTAAATAATGAAAAGAATATTGAGACCAGATACAGCATCATAATGGCCCCTACTAGGCTGCCAATCACTTTGTTAAAAGTTGGAGTTGGTCTAATTACTCTAGATGAGTAAATAATTAGCATTCCGCCAGTAATAAACAGTGTGCCAAATGCGGCTTGGATGATTATGCCAGTGTAAAATGCTTCAAACACTAAAGAAATTGCTCCAACAAACATTCCTTGTAATACCGCGTAAATAGTCATCAATGCCCCGGGATTTTCCGGCCTCATGATGAACAGCATCAATGCGACTACAAATCCGCCGATTAATCCACCCCATGCCATGCCACTGATTACTGATGTGTTTCCTGCGGCTAATGCATCAAGTGCAACATATGCTGAAATGAATGCAGTAATTGTCACAATTCCAAGCAAGTAGGCGAGTTTGCCAATTGTACCTTGCAAAGTCATAGTGTTTTGTCCTTGAATATTGGACCAAAAATTTTGAGTCATAACCGGATTGCTGGTAGAGTAACGCATCTTTATCAGTCCTGCTAATGTTAAGTCCTTTGTCAATCTTACGATGTTATTGGTTGCCTTCGAGTTGTTCTTGGTAGTATTCAGCAAGTTGGTCAATCGACCATCCATTATCGAGATAACGCTGGATAACATCCTCAGTCCAACCGGGGAATTTGGCTAATTCTTCAGGTGAGAAATTGCTGCTCTCCTCTGTAGCCTGGCTTTCACCGCTACCGTCGAGTACCGGCATTGCCCATGATTCAGTATCAACTGATTCAGAATTTTCTACAAGCATCATTTCCTGCTCTTCAAGGCTAACCAGATTTTTAGCCTCTATAGCCTTGCTTTCCAATTGCTTTAGGATGATGAATGCGCCAACTGAAAAGATTGCTGCGACTATCATTACAATCAACATAGTATTCTTGCCAGTTTCATCATTTTCGCCATCGCTAGCATCAGCCAGTTCAGCCAATTGGTCAGCTGAGCATCCATCAAAGTCAGTCAATGCATCTGGTTCAGTATCTGGACACAAATCAAACTTGTTTGGTATGGTGTCCATGTCATCATCTGCTTCTGGATCGACACTGTCATCATCTTGTGGCTCATTTGGAGAGTTGCCAGATGAAAGATCGCAACCATATTGGTCAGTATCTTTGATGCCATCTCCATCAGCGTCTTCCATATTTAGCGCATCATAAATAGCAACATTAGCAACCGATGTGTTGAGGGCGGTTCTCTGTGCCCAAGTAATCTCTATGGAATCAATGGCACAATCGCCATCAGTATCAGCTAACATTGGGTGGCTGCCTTGCTTTTGCTCATCCGTGTTGTTAACCCCATCACCGTCTGAATCAAACATATCTTCAGTAACTCCTGATGGCATGGTGCGCTTGGTTCGGTTTAGTCCATTAGCCACTTCATACTTGTCGGTAAGTGAATCTTGGTCAGTATCTGTGACATTGTCTAGGCGGTTCCAATCTGCATGCCATCCATCGAGGTAATATTGAGTAATAAGAGATGAATGAATGATGACACCCATCTCACGGTTACGGTTCATGGCGGAACTACCCATATTTATCGAGGAGACTAGAACGCTTTCCCCATCGACAATAATTCCTTTGTTGTGTAACTTAGCGACATCATCGTCTTCACCCATCACAACAGCAGATGCATCTAATCCTTCGGTGCTATTCCAAACTTCATTGAACAAGTCAACTACTTCTTGGTCGTCATCATCAAGGTATGCACCATTGATGATTAAATGAACACCAACTCCCTGCACTGCAACATCATGTAGCGCAGTAATTATCGGGTTTTCATCCCCCCAACCATACGCCCAGTCAGCATCAAGGGTCTGTTGAGAAAGTAAGACCTCATCTTCTGCAGACATGATGAATTCAACAATCTTAGTAACGCAATTAGTCGGGCAAGTAAGTAATTCTCCTGAGATACTGGTTTGGATAGCTGATTGAACTCCGCCACCGCCGATAGTACCTGGTGGATAGAATTGATACTGATCATAATCATTTAACGCCATTAATTCAGCAAATTCTCGGTCAAGGTCGAACTGTTGTTCAACCATTTGGGCTAAATCATCATTATCGATAATAACACTCCATTCGACATTACCTCTAACGTCGGGAGCAGGAACCGATGAAGGTTTCCAGTTGCCAGATGACATCCAAATGCTGGATGAGTCTCTTACAGCAACCTTGCTGTGCAAGTACAGATATGGTTCATTTGAATCGGTGTTAAACTCGTACACTGTTGCTCCTGCTTGGATTAAGGTGTAGGAATAATCATTCTTGTATTGCAAATCTGTTTCAGACCAAATATTACAGTTATAACATCCCGGATCAAGCATCAATTCTACATTGACGCCTCTATTTAATGCGTCTAACAAGGCCTGAACTAGATTTGCCTCTTGCATTTGATAAAGTTGGACTTGCAGACTTGTTTGACTACCATCAATCCATTGTATTAATTCCAATAGACCATTTTGAGGGCCAACAATTGGTGTGACAATAGACTCTCCTTCGCCAAAGTCAGTAGCCAAGCAGAGCGTGTTGTGTAATCCACTTATTGACCACAAATATTTCCAATCATCAGCGCTATCTGTGTCTGGTAAATTCTTGCAACCATCACCCCTTACGTAGATAAATTCATCATCAGATACGCTATTGGTCGGTACTGAGATTGCTTCACTGGTCCATCCTGCATGACTAGCAGGTCCGCTATCAAACACGAAAGCATCAGATAGGTTGCCACTTGGGTCTACGATGGTAATCACTACACCAAGATCTGGAATACTGAAGTCAGAACAGCCGATGTCGCTAAATTGAAGGAAAACTGGACGAACCTCGTCGATAAACGTCATACCTTGACCAGTGAAGGAATTCATCGCGTTACTATCAGATATGATGATACTAGACATCGAAGGGAAAAACATAGTTGAATCAATATTGCACTCGTCAATAGTTCCATCATTTATGCTGATTTGCCAATCCATAAGATAGGCATCATTTTGGCCGATGTTTTTGAGTTGGATAAAATCATTTTCATAAGGTGATACACGAGTTATTAAGATGTCTCCAGCAGTAGCGAAATCACTTGAAATCACATTCTCTGCGCCCGGTGTTGGATAAGCAGCTAAACTCCAATCGAGACCATTATTTGAAATCCAAGACTGGCATGTAAGGGTAGTCAAGCCTTCGCCGTGAACTGAGGATTCACTAATCAGCAACCCATCTGGATTGTAAATGTCAGGTAAATCAGTAGCCCATAAGAATTGATATGGTAAACTAATAATGGCATATTCTCCAGGCGCAACTACGGTTGATTTAGATGAATTGGCAACGATATTAGCAGAATTAGAGTTGTCGATTTCTCCAGTTTCTATGATGAAATGTCGATTTGTGGCTGTATCAATTCGCCACCTCAGTAAATCTATTGCCGACGTACCATTGTTGTAAATTTCAATCCAATCATTTACTGTGCTGTCCATATCTTCACACCAGCCCATATATTCGGTGACCAATATGTCATTGGATCCGATATATTGTGGCCATTCTGGATTGATATCACCCGGTGTAGCCCAAGCAGGCTCTACCCAACCAGCAATTCCAGATGGCGTCATAGTTGTATAACCAGCATGGCTGCTGCTAGGTGGGATCATTGAGATGTTTTCTGAAGATACGTCCCAAGCTACCGAATCAACAATTGCAGCACTGTCATCAACCAAAGTGATAAGATCAGAGGTTTGTTTTAGATAGAAGGAGTTGGTACCATTTAGCGCGATTAAGGCAACCTCTGCAGGTTGGATTATAGCATCTTGTTGGAGTGGGAAGTTGTAGGCTCCTAGAGTGAAGCTTCGACTGCTTGATGCTTTTAATTTCCAACCTGTTAAATCAACAGCAACACTGTCATTGTTGTATAATTCAATCCATTCACCTAGCGGCCATGATTGAGTGTCTAGTCCAATGCCATCAGGCAAGATTTCACTAAATTGTAAGTCTTTCATGGAATATGGCTCATCACCTGGTTCTGGTTGTCCGGGTGTCAACCAATTTGAAGGAATCCATGAAGATCCTATATTTGCGTAATCCCTCACCATTGAGACATTATCGCCAAAGTAATTGCTATGCCATCCCGAATCTACAATGATTCCATTGTCATCTTTCAAAACTAAATGTTCATAGTAATCATATAGTTCAAAATTATTAGACATCTGAATCAATCTTCGTTCATCTGGCGATATATCTGTGGCGCTTGAATGGGATTGGTTGAAAATAATTGTTCCGGGGTCGAAGTATAGAATTTCTCCCCGACCATTGGTTATGGTCCATCCAAGTAGATTGATTGACGAGACTCCATCATTGTGGATTTCAATCCATTTCCCATCAGGGAAGTTACCTGTGGTGTTAGTGGATGGAAGATATTCGGTAATGATTAGATCACTAGTCATGTTTGCTAGCGCATTAATTTGTCCGACATTAGATGCATTGGCTGTTGGGTACGCCGAGGTGTACATCCCATCGGTTCCGTGATTACGGGACAAGCTAAAACCAGGCTCATTTGAACTCCAGCTGACCTCATCTCCTATACTGCCATTTGGCCAGTGAACAGTTAGGGTTTCGGCGGCATTATTCAGTACGCCGCTATAGGAAGAACCATTGATAGCAATTACTCTAAGTTCTCCTGCATTGATAATCATTGAGTTGGGGTCAGCGGTATATCCAACTACATGATTTTGATTAAACTGTACAGTGTTGCCAGCAGAATCTTTTAGATGCCATCCAGTCATGTTGATTGGCGAATTGCCTTGATTATGAATTTCTACCCATTCACCGTCTGGCCAAGTACCGTTATCGTAACTTGGGTAAGCATCAGCCATCACTTCATTGATTACTAAATCACCAGGGAAATAAACTGGGCCAGTAGGTGTGCCTCCTTGGTTGCTTTCACCAGGTGAGATTGTAGATGATTCTATCCAGTCAGCCGCTGGGTCACTTGTGTCTTCGATTAGAGTTACCCCTTCAGTAGGAGAAGTAGTCCATGATATGCTGTGCACTAAATTACCACTAGCATCGCTTAGATTTACCATGCCATTGGAGTTTTTCATACAAAACCCACATGACCCACCATCTCCATTACGTGCCAATACTATGAAATCTCCAGCAGGAATTTCCATATTTGCTGCTGCAGTTGGATATACTACATTACCTGTAGTCATACTTAGTGGTCGGTCATAATGGTCGCTTAAACTCCATGTTGAAAGGTCAACAGTGGTAGTCCCCAAGTTGGATAACTCAACCCATTCCCCACTCGTCCAATCTGACGGTCCAACAGCACCAGTTTCCGCACCAAAGGCATTAACTAAAACCTCAGATATACAGATGTCACTAATACATGCGGATGACCTACTAGATGTTTCCAGTGGTTTGTCTGAGTCTGACATTTCTTGAGAGTCTAGAACTGGTGCTAGGTATGAGCAAAGCATCAATGTAATCAAAATTATTGGGTATTTTCTGGTGTTCATAATATTCATCTCAGGTATATTTCTTAATCAAAGGAAACCGAACGCATCTTGTGCTTGGGAAAATGTGTAAATCATAATCGGTACGATGATAATCCCCATTCCGTGGCTTCTACGTATACCAACTCTTGGAGGTATTAATCCAAGGATAGTACCAATAATCAACACGCCAATGCCGATGAAACCAGTAGTGAACCATACTAGGGCAGCAACGAATAATATTACTCCCATTACCATTTGCTGTAGTGGTATTGCAGCATGTAACCTCAGCATACCTTTGCCGACAACTCGCATAATTGGCATTGCCATTAGTCCTGCGGCAACGGTAATTGACATTAAACGAATAAGATCTGCAGTTGGTTCTGCCGAGGACCAAGTGTCAATTGGATACATCATCTTCAATGCTAATGTAGCACCTGAACGAGATCTTCCGATAATGTAGAGGAATCCAAGAACCATAACCGTGACCGCAGTGTTGACCGCAGAAAGAATCGCAATTACCTCTAAATCCTGCTTTGTTTGTGGACCTTCAACTCCTCCTTCGGCTTCAGCAAGGGCGATTTCTAAAAGTTCATCATCGGTCATTTCAGTTAACCTACGGGTCTCCCAATCCATACCATAACCTTCCTTGCCTTGCACCTTGGCTGCGAGGTTTCTGCCACCCATTACCAGAACAGTCGCTTGTGATGCAGTCATTCCGGGTAAAACTCCCATTGATGCACCGGCTACACCAGACCAAAAACAAGGGACAAACAACGGCTTTGCTGGGGGTAATGTCCAATCTTCATTTTGCGGCGGGATATGGGATGTAGTAGCATAGATGTCCAACAAATTAGCAATGCCGAATAATCCAGCAAGACTTGGCAATAATAAACTTGCATCTGGAATACCAACTGGTGATCTGGCAGGTAGGCTAAATACCGCCCAGCCGTAAAATCCTGCTAGTAAAAAGAAACCAGTTGCGGCTAAGAATCCAGCAAATCTACTATCTGTGCCAAGTAAATTTCTCGATAGTTTTCTCATCCATTTTGGCCAATCAAGTCTTGTTGTTTCAGTTGCCAGTAGCAAGAACGAGATTGCTAGGAGCAAAAAGAAAATGATGTTCCTTAGATAATCATACCAACCTAGTTCATCACCAAAGACGATTCTTGCTACAATGATTAGCGGTAAGGAGAGAAACAGGCCTAGTTGAGAGCCTCTAGCAGACCAAGCGACTCCTCTAGGTGCATTGCCTGATAATAGCATTCTGTGGCCTGGAAGTAATGATAACGCGGTGTCACCATCTGGGGCTCCAAGTAATGCTGAGGGGATATAATTCAAAAACGTGTGAACCGTTCCTGTTGAGACGATAATGGCTGCAACTGCTGACAAAGGAATCCCCCAACTTAAAAACACAGGAGCTAATGCAAGTAGGATTAATGCGACATTGTTGACGTGAAAACCTGGTATGAGTCCGGTTAGGGAGCCCATTGCTACGCCAAAGAATAGTGCGAAGAGCAACCATCCAAGGTCTAGAAAATACGCTTCCCACATCTAAATTCCTCAATAGTCAGGGTATGTGTCATTGTCATCACGATCGTTCTCACCATCGCCGTCGGTATCAATATTGTATGGATTAGTCCCATATAGTGATTCTAAATTATCTGATAAACCGTCACCATCGCTGTCAACTACGTCTGCGTTTATCAAATGATAAACCGTTGCAATCATCTCTGGGTCTGCAACTTCCATCATTCGACCGTTCCAAACGTGTGAATAACCGCTATGATAACTATCTGTACCGATGATGGTGTTGTTATTTGGTGATAGTCGAATACTTTGGTTGGAGCCATCTCTTTGCAACCACCATTGCCCATCATCATCTTGAACCGCAATGCCTGGTAGATTTACCATTTGGCTTCTAGAATATCCCCACTGCGATGCACCTTCATCCCACAGTAAATTTTTGGCCTCAGGTACATTGCCGAGTTGATAATCGTGAATCATGAGCCGTATCGCCATATTGGTGTCATCCCAGGTGACTGATACATTGGCAGTAATGGCTTGCCCAGCTTCAATCCATTGAGTTGAAGTTTGGGCTGGGAAAGTCGCATAAATCTTAGTCTGTCCACGATAATCAATCTTGTCAACTAGCCAGCCACTGACATCTTCAACAGA
Source organism: Candidatus Poseidoniales archaeon (assembly GCA_009887195.1). Taxonomy (GTDB): domain Archaea; phylum Thermoplasmatota; class Poseidoniia; order Poseidoniales; family Poseidoniaceae; genus MGIIa-L1. Next base: position 27,352 of record QXXX01000092.1, read on the forward strand.
AGGCTCAATGGCATACCTCACGAATGCGTTGACGGTATATCGAGTGTTGGGCTGGTCAATCAATCTTATTGGATCGCCTGAAAGCAGCGATAGTAAATCAACGACATCTTCTGAATTGATTAAATTCCCTGTGGGCGTACCTTCGCTTGCATCAATACACCAACTAGCATCGGCTTCAGACCACATCAACCTGCCTTGAATATCTCGAAATTCATTGTTTAGTGAGCTGTTTTCATTGGCTGCTAGGTCAATTCCACTTGGTTTTAAGCAAATTGTTACTCCACCTGGGCCTCGTAAACTCCATTCCTCACTAACCATTACATAGCCAGCAATATTGACGAGATTACCAGACTGATAACTCCATGTGGCTTCTTCTCCCCAATTCAGTCTAATGATTTCAACAGGGTGGTTTCTGTCAACAAGAATTTCTGGACCTTGTACAGACATGACCCAATTCAAGTCCCGTTGGTTATATGAAATAGTTCCAGTAACTTGTACCTTGGAAGAGGTTTCAATCCAACTTCCAACCTTTGACCTGATGTTTAACTTGACTTGATGTTCAGCATTGCCGTAAGAAGGATGGTCCCTTAAATCAGCAGATACAAACATGGCATCGGGTGGTATTGATTCTCCAATGTATCCGGTTAGTGATATTACTTCATCTTGGTATTTTTCAGGGTCAAGTGCCACATCTAATAGTGATAATTGGACAATTTCCGGTAAGTCATCTTCATCCCAGTCCATTGCTCCGGAGCCTACCGCAGTCATGTAAATATTACCTTCATATTCCATAACTTTGCCAGTGATTACCACATTTGTGCCAATTGGTGGGATTTCAGCAGGGCGGCTCCAACGAGCCTCAACCACGGCAGTACCGTCTGTTACTATGACGTGGGTTTCCCAATCTCCGGAATTCCATGGGTCTTCTCGCCATGAAATTATTTCTCCTTCAACTTTGACTACTTCATTCTTGTATTCAATCAACTCATCCATATCTACGATGTCAGGTTCTCTAACCATGGCGTAATAATTCAAAATCGCAACTAAGAATATTGCTAGGGTAAACATTACCCAAAGTTGTTGACCTCTAGTTGCTGGGTCATCATCAGTAATTTTATTCATAATGCTCTTGAGAACATCCGCCATACTTGGTGCTAGCAAATCAGTCTTTTAGTCATGTTTGAGGATAATTGACTATCTTTGCATCGCCTTTTTAAACAGTAAAGCGAGCGAGTTGTGGGGATGGAATGCGAGAGCGGGTCATAAGGGACGAGATTCACAAGGACATTCTTGTGCCGCCACATCACGCTAAGATTCTTGATACCAAGGAATTCCAAAGATTGCGTTCGATTCAGCAATTATCAACCTGTGAATACGTATTTCCAGCGGCTAACCACAACCGTTTCTCACATTCTCTTGGGGCTTACCATCTGGCAAGAAAATTAACTCAATTACTACAAGATGTTCAGCCTGGTATCATTGACGATGAAGATGCTGAATTAGTTCAATTGGCTGCTTTATTGCATGATATAGGCCACCCTCCATATTCACATCTTCTTGAAACACCGAAAGTGTTTGCCACCTTCCACTCTCATGAACACTGGGGTCGATTGCTAATCGAATCAACAGATACTGAAATCGGGATGGCAGTTCATGAGGTTCTAGGTCCCGATCGTCTCGGCCGTTTATTTGCACTCATGGATGGTAAATCGGAATACCAAGGCGTGGAAATTCCGCAGTTCATGAAAGAAATAGTTTCATCCCAACTCGATGTAGATCGAATGGATTACCTTGTTAGAGACCAAGCAAACACTGGTGCTCAAATTGGTGGATTTGACATCGACAGGGTATTTAGAGCGCTAAGAGTTGGCAAAGATGGTCACTTTTATGTTAAAACATGGGGCTTACCAGCAGTAGAAGCTTATTTGGTCACTAGGTATCATATGTACAATCAAGTATACTTCCACAAAGTCAACATGCTGACTCAAAATTATTTGGTTGATATGCTGTCAAGAGCCAAGATATTGGCTGAACAAGGTAAATTAAATCTAGACCACAGACTAGAGCAAATGTTAGTCAATAAATCGTTAACACCGGTACAATATGCTGAGTTAAATGATTCGCATATCAAAGTAGCACTATCTGATTGGGCAAAACATGAGGATATAACTTTGTCTCTTTATGCTAATAAATTACTTTCACGAAGAGGCTTTCACAAGTCGCTGAGAATCAATACCTTGGATACTAACATGGTTGACGCAGTAAAACAACGTCTGGAGGAGTTCATAAAATCAAATGGTTATGATCCTGAGGTTCATGTATTGTATGCAACGATTTCCAAGCGTGGTTATATGCCGTATGAACAGGGTATAAATTTAGAAGACGGCAGAGATGTTTCTGAACATTCTGCTATGATTCGTTCTTTGGCATTACCAAATGAACGAGCTATGGTATTTGTTCCCGAAGAAATTAGGGACGCAGCAGAAGCTGTGGTGCGAGAGTGGATTAAACCAAGCCAGTCATCTCTATCACAATTCAGTTAGTTGGAACACTTTATGACTGAGCGGCGTGACGGGCGGCTACGGGCCTGTAGCTTAGTTGGTTAGAGCACCCGGCTCATAACCGGGCGGTCAAGGGTTCAAATCCCTTCGGGCCCACTTTTTTACAATAGCCGTTTTCATGGCATTTATCTCCCATCTTCCCAAAATGGTTATGAGGGTCACGGGAGTGGGGAGGATGAAGGTGATATTGTGACCAACTTAAAGCGCGCTTCGTTTCTTATAACATTGTACTTGTTTTCCATGCTTGTAGTTGCTGCTCCAGCGGCTGCTCAAAATCCAACCCCGACAGCGGCCATTTCAGTTAACTGTGCTCCATCTACTATCAACGTAGAGGTGAAACCTGGTTCTACTTACTCTGGATTCACTACCTGTACAGCAACAAACCCTACAGCATACCAAGAGAAAGTTAGTTTGAATGTTAATGCAGAAGGATTAGCTACAGCCGCTCCAGGAGACATGTATGTTGGAGCAGGTGAATCTGTAGACTTCCAAATTTCAGTCAGAGCAACTCCTTACATGACTATGGATGTAAGAACGCTATCTGTTCAAGCAACTGTGCAAGAAATTAACGGTGTTCCTCCCCTTAATTCCGCATCCTCTAACACCAACATGATAGTTAACATCATGCAATACTCACTAGTTCAAGTTGAAGCAACCGAACCATTTGTTCAACTAATGCCTAAAACTGACAAAATATTTGAGTTTAAAGTTTACAATTTAGGTAACCAATACGACTTCATGAAGGTTGGAGTTACAGACAGTTACCGTAAGACACTCGAAGATGCAGGATTCACTGTTACCCTGCCTGCAGTAAAGAAAGGCGTAGATCCTGGTCCAACACCAACAAATGTTGAAATTAAGGTCAGAACTCCAAAGACCCAAGGTTGGACAGATGCCTACCACGTACTAGACTTCTTTGCCGAATCAGAATTTGCTTGCACAACTGGCGGCTGTATTACTGAAACTCAAATGATTACCATCTACGTAAGAGGAGTTTATCTGCCAGGCTTTGAAATAATTCCCGCACTCTCTATGATTGCCCTTGCTGCTGCAGTTGCCGGTCGTCGGTTCATCAATGTCGATGATGAAGACGAAGAATGGCGAGAAGCAGCACCAGGTCTTTGATTAATCAAACACCTAGAGTAAACCAAAGATTTGTGACTCTTGGAGGCGCTTACTTCATAACTCAAACCTGTACTCCTCTAAATGGGTGAGTACCATGGCTGGACTACTTGATAAAGCAAAGACCGCATCAAATGAGGAACCTAAGAGTTCTAAGACTTCAGAACCAAAGCCGGTTAAGGCTAATCTACACAGTAACGATAAACCTGTAGTTGTCACAAGTATAGAAGGTGGGCCAGACATTCCGCTGATCCTAAATTTAGTTGGCTGGGTAGTAATCGTCCTTGGGGCAATAATTTCTCTCCAAGGTGGAGGGTTTGGCTTTGCTGTAGTTTTGGTTGTTCTGGCCCTGGGTATCGGTTCAATTGTTCAATCACAAAGAATGACAGGTGGTGTTTCCGGACTCAAAACCGGTATTTCAGTTGCTTT
>QXXX01000092.1:31473-32344 GCA_009887195.1 Candidatus Poseidoniales archaeon
TTGCTTTGGCCTTTATTATAGCAGTTGGGCCTTATGCTGCCATTATGATTGTCCCAACTAATGCCTCTATGGTGATAACAGAATTGTCACTAAATGAAGATGAGAATGAATTTTCATTCGTAGTTAGGGGAAGTACATCAGAAGTAGATGCCAAGATATTTGCGGGCAGTGAAGAAATTTGGGACAGTAGCAAGTCGTTATCTAATGATAGAGCGACTTTTTATGTACCACTTGATACATTATTTGTCGGTAACTCACTCAATTATGATGCATCGATAATTAAACAGTATTCGATTGAAGTTGAATCCTCAGATGGGCAAACATCTACTATTGACATAGACACTGGATATCTTACTAGAGAAGTTAAAAATTCCGCAGTAAGTATCTTCAAAATCGTGAAAACAACTAACCAAGGTTCAGGCGCAACATCTGTAACTGATGGTATTTCAATAGATGCTGCTGTAGGATTATTCTCTCCTAGCGAACAGGCTTTGGATGATGGAGAACATACTTTAGAAAACACAGCACTACTATCTGTCGCGTCAGATTATACCTTCAAAATAGTAATTAAGAAGGGTTCAAGTGTTGTCTATTCAAATATGCCTCAAATAACAGTAAATGGCTTAAGTGCAACATGGTCAAGCCCAATCAGTGGTGCGCAAGCTGGCGATACCAATGGATGGATCACCATGCCTGGGACTGCACAAAATGATGTAGCAGAATATCTGCTAAAGGATGATTTCTATGATACCTCTGGATGCTATACCTTTGAACTTGAGGTAGTAAACCAATTCTATGCAGGGGATACATCAACATACACCTCCAGCAATAGTTGGGAACTAGATTGGGATGAGCAAGATTCTACTCAAGA
>QXXX01000093.1:0-1335 GCA_009887195.1 Candidatus Poseidoniales archaeon
ACCTATTGAATACACTATATTGACAACCTATCAACTTGTAGATGAAGGTGAAGAACCTTGGTTCCCACCAGATGAAAACGCTAAGAAATGGGGTTCTATTGCAAGATGGATTTTTGGATTCCTGTTCCTAACTCCAGCAATATACTTACTAATCACTGTACAGAAGAAAAAACTGTTTGCTGAGCGACTTAAATCGAAAAAGCAACGACTAGAGTGGTTAAAAATACAACTCGACAAGGGAATAAGCCCTAAACAAAATCGACGATTATTGGCAAAATCGCTTGAAGCGGTTGCTATGCTTGACTGGGAAGAAGCCTGTGAAACATGGGGTGAGGCTGATGTAGTTTACCGGACTGAAAATGTCGCAATTGCAGCATGGAAACTCGATCCAAGATTGGTAAAAAATGATGGATCATGGCCGATAATGATCGGTGTTTACATCATCAAGGGAGCCTGGGAAATATCTGCTCTGCGATTGGATTCACCAAAAGGACAAGCATGGAAAATAGATTCAGTCACTCCTAGATTCCTGTTTTCTGGCGATGAAATATTCCTAGATTCAATGAATGCAGGCAACAAAACCTTTGTCTCTGTGGAACTGAGTGGGACTGCTAGTTCAGTAGATATAGAATTGAACGGAAGAATGGATGGAGAACCCGCAGCATCTAGAGTTGCTCAAACATTGTACAGAATTAACGAAGAAGAATAAACCGTTATTGGCGTCGCTCTTTGGCATCATTAATGACCCGTTCTTGCAACTCATCTTGAGAAAGTTCTACGTTCATTTGTTTAACTAATTTCATGTCGGCTTTACTAATTTTTTTAGGCAGATGTAATTTAACCAAAACCACCACGTCACCTCTGCCAGAACCTCTGATTCTAGGCAAACCTTTGCCGCGGATTTCGATGGTTTTACCAGAGTTAGTCATTTTTGGTATTGAAATTTTTAGCTCTGTACCATCTATGTGGGGTAAAGTGATTGTCGTTCCAGACACCAAATCAGGATATAATAATGGTAAAGACATAATCAAATCTGAACCCGAGCGTTCAAACCAAGGGTGTTCCTCAATTTCAAGTTCAATAAATAAATCTCCATTTTCACCTTTCCCTCTGTGAGCAGGCTCCCCTTTCCCGCGCATTCTAAGCCTTGTTCCGTCCTCTGCACCTCGAGGAACATTAAATCGTAATTTAGTTTCTTTTATTTCTTGTCCAGAGCCATTACATGTTTTACATTTGGTTTTTATCAATTGTCCTACACCAGAACAAGACGGACAATCTCGGATTACGTCTTGAACAAAAGGGCCAACTTGTTGCCGTGCTCTAACTTTACCTTGG
>QXXX01000093.1:1345-3183 GCA_009887195.1 Candidatus Poseidoniales archaeon
TGGCCGCCACAATTACTGCACGAGATAATGTCACCATCTTCTGCACCAGTTCCACTGCAAGGTTCGCACTTAGAGGGCAAATCTATTTCCAATTCTTCACTGGTTCCTTCAAAGACTGATTCAATGGTTATTGAATATCGCACAATTACATCATTACCTCGGCTTCGTGATCTTCGCCCTCCACCGCCAAAAAAGCTAGAAAAGAAATCACCACCTAGAATGTCGTCTAAATTGATGTTAAATGAACCACCGCCAAATCCGCCAAACGGAGAGCCACTAGGACTATTATGACCGAAGCGGTCATACACTTGCCGTTTTTCAGAATCTGAAAGTACTGCGTATGCTTCTTGAATTTCCTTAAATTTATCCTCTGCATCTTCTTCAGTGCTTCTATCGGGATGGTATTTACGTGCTAAACTTCGAAAGGCATTCTTGAGCTCTTTATCGCCTGCAGATTTATCAACGCCGAGTACTTCATAATAATCGCGTTTCTCAGACATCAAAATCCCCCTACATGCTTTCGGATAACACAATGTCTTTCAATATCTCGGATGGATTTTGACTCAAATAACATCTAGACCACAATTATCGCAAAATCTGTCACCAGATTTGATGGGATAATTACAACCTCGACACTGTGGTTGTTGAACGCTTACGGGTGCAGTAAAAGGCTGTTGATTACTATTTGGCAGCATGGCCATGGATTCTATTGATTGGGCCGAATTATTACCTGCATTTGGTGCAGCAAAGGCAGAATAATTCTTTACTACTGGAGTTGGATTATTTGGTAATCCTTGCTGTTCTAGTAGATTTGGAGTATCGGAGTCAACATTATCTGAATATGAGACTTCAGAGTCTGGTTCAATGGAAACCTCATTACGCTCATACTGAATCGGTGCTTGAGGTTTCACAGCTCTAACTGGGGCTGCTTCAGCAGCGGCAGTAAGCGCTGCCATTCTTCTCTCCTCTCTTGATTCAACAGATGAATCCCCCCTAAATAAACCGGAAATGAAATCAAGAAACTTATCCATAGGACTAATTTTCCTAGTCGCCCCAATAGTTGCTGTTATCTCTTGTTCGTCGAATGTTGATTTCCCAGAAACTCTCCTAGTTGCTTCTACGATAGTTTTTGATTCATTTAACATATCAACATCTACTTTATTATCATCCGATAACTCCATTTCTGGCGATTCTGTCGATATTTGAGAGACATTTTTGGCTAAATTGGTTGTATCCTTCAACCTGTCTGAGATTTCAGCATTACTTTGCCAGACCCCGGACTCTTCGGCAGCGTAGGTCTTCTTCATTTGCTTCATAACTTTAGAACGTCGATATTCGTAATCCTTGACTGTATTTGATTTACGGTAAATGAAAATCCCGATTAACACACCGGTTAGATAATACGGTATCATCAACAATGGTTCAATTTTGAATACGTCTCGAAGAGGAGTAATGATCACATGAAAAAAACCCAATAATAATATTGGCAGAACCGAGACACTTTGTGAACTAAGTGACTTTTCAACCATTGTACTCATCTCCTGAAATTGGGCATTGTTATTGAGAGTTCCCGTCTTTTGATTCTCTATCGTTAAAAGAATTAGGCTTACCAATTAATCCGTAAATTAGGCCAAGTGAAAACATTGAATGAAGTAAAAAGATGCAAATAGGCAAACCAAATAATAAGGATATTCTACGCTTAAGTAAGACTAATCTTATGGATTCTACAATTAATGTTACGCCATATAGGGTGGCAGGGACAAACCAAAACGGAGACGAAATCATTAACAAAATAGATGTTAAAATCACGCCAAACCAAGGAAAAAATTCCCTTAATC
>QXXX01000094.1:0-2926 GCA_009887195.1 Candidatus Poseidoniales archaeon
AAGTATAATCAAAGCCCTACTCCATTACTTGACCCACTATTCCTAATTGGAACGGAAATAGAATTTATCACTACACCTTCAAATTTTTCAATTGAGTATATGGGGCTACATGAATACATTCCAGGACTTTCCTCAGCATTAATTGCTGATTCAGTTATTATTGGTGAATCTACATGGCGCAGTTTCATTGGTAATGATACAGCAGACAGACATAATTCAACGAATTGGATTTATCAAATAGACGGTTTGAGTGGTGATGCTCTAAAGGCATTAGGTTCTAGAATTGAAGCAGATTCACGGGTAGCAGAAGTAATGGATTGGACTAGCGAGCATGAAGCTGTAGAGAGAAATGGTGGTCTGATTTTCGGCACTCCAGGTTTACTTTCTTTACAGTTTGTCGTCGCCAGCATTGCTGCAGTAGCATCAAGTTTCGTATTCCTCTCATTAGTGTTGAATCAGCGCAAGAAAGAATTAGCAGTCTTGCAAGCCATCGGTGCTAGTCCAGCCCAAATTTTGCGACTTGTACTGTTTGAGATTCTATCAATTATCATGGTTTCAATGCTACTAGGGCTTGTTTTGGGTATTGGTTTAGCGTTTTCATTCAATGGATTCTTTGACGTATTTGGTTTCATATTCCAATTATTTGGCGGTGCATCAACCAATATAAGTCGTGAATTAGTTTATCCATGGTTTGAATTGACCTTGGTATCACTATCGGTATTTGGTGCAGTAGTTATTGCTTTATTATTGACAACTAGAAGGGCATTAAAATCAGACCTTGCTATGGTCTTGAAGGGGGAATGAAAGTGGTTGATAGTATTCTTGAAGCATCTTCGTTATATCACGTCTATGAATCAAAAGCCGAAGATGGTAATGTAGTAGCACTTCGTGGTATTCATATCGACATTAAAGCGGGTGAAGCAATTGCTGTAGTTGGGCCTAGCGGCTCTGGTAAGTCAACTTTGATGAAGTGTCTTGGTGGTTTGATGAAACCTAGTTCAGGCTCGGTGGTTATGGCTGGTAAGAACATGACAAGGCTAAGTGGTAAAGAGCTAGTTCACCTACGCCAAAAGACAGTATCGTTTATTTTCCAAGAAGGTAATTTGCTGCCAGATATGAATGCTAGAGACAACGTTGCACAACCGCTCCGGCATCAAGGAATGTCTTCTCGTAAAGCACTAAAACTTGCAGATGAGATGTTAGACCGTTTGGGTATTTTACCTAGAGCAAAAGCCTTGCCAGCTAAATTAAGTGGCGGAGAACAGCAAAGAGTAGCCATTGCTAGGGCACTTATTACCAATCCTAGACTGATTCTAGCGGATGAGCCAACCGGTGCATTAGACCCTATTACCAGCAGAGAAGTATTGGCATTATTCAAAGACTTACATGAAAACGATGGAGTCTCATTCCTCATCGTTACCCACTCCAAGGAAGTCGCCTCATTCGCCGACCGTTCGTTAGAATTACGGGATGGACGATTTGTCGCTGAACATGGTGTTGGTGTCGATGTTGAAGATTTGAGTAGGAACCGTGAGTTGATTATCGATGAGACTGGTACGGTAACATTACCTCCTGATATTTTGCTTAGAATTGGCGGGCCGGGCAAATATATGGTTGGCGATATTGACAATGGCCATCTCAGTTTAACCGGTGAGAAGATAGCCGCAATTGGTAAATTAGAATTGGCAAAAGTCTGCCCTGCTTGTAAGTATGATTACGGTGACAGCGATGACCAATTATGTCCGGCTTGTGGATCTAGTAGGCCAATGGTGGAAGTTGGCTCATGAAGCAATTAGTATCAATTGTCAGTTACTTAGAAGGCTTCTCTGCTTTGTTGTTATTTTCAGTGGCTATGCCAGTCAAATATATCGGTGGCAATCCGGAATTGGTTTCAATCGTGGGAGCAATTCATGGCGGCTTGTTTGTTGCATTCATGGCTATATTACTAATTGGCATGAACAAGCATTGGAATCGAACTGCACTGTTTCACGGATTTGTTGCCGCAGTAGTTCCTGCGGGCCCGTTTTTGTTCGATGGTATGCTAATTAGTGGAGAATATGATCTTGATTCAAGCAGCCTTGACACCCTCGGGCCATAGCACTAGAATGAGGGTCTTACCTCTAGTTTTAGGGGTGTGAGTGGTTTCTCTGTTCATCCAGACAATTGATCCTGTTGGGTAGGTGCCATCATCATCCCAAACTTCGCCTTCAAGCACAAGGTATGCTTCACCACCAGGGTGCATATGTGGCATGAAAGCATCAACAGTAACTTCTGAATCCGCATCATATAGGACCAGTGAGCACTTTTCTTCTCGCTTTAGTTTACCCAAGCGAACCCCAGTACCAAAATCTCTCCAAGAAATATTCTCTTCCAGCCATGCTTTGTTGATGTTAAATCCAAGCCAATCTGACATGTCATGAGTGAAGACCATGATTAGCCCAAGGGTAACAACTTGATGATTTCTTCGGATATTTTGCGTAGGTTTGAAGCGTTATGCATTTATCACGGGTTGAATACGATGGGAGTACAACCAATCTCTTTCCCGAATTTCCCTCCTGAAGGGCCTTGGGATGCCTATGTTTCATTTGTTATTTGGATACCACTGATATTACGTATAATCTTCTTACTCAATCCCTTCAGAACTGCGATTGCTAAACTTGCTCCGCATGCTGGATGGGCAATTCAGCAGATTCGACAATTACCAGTGAAGGGTTTTGGTCTACTTGCCGCAAATGAAATTCTGGCAATGTTATTCCCGCCAATTATCGTGTTGCTGGTCAGGTTACTCTTTGACCCAATAGGCTGGCAAGAATGGAGTGAATTATCAAATATCGGTGGTGCATTGCTGTTACTATTTTTGTTCTTTTGGATATTCTTTGATATCTTTAGAATTGGAAAAATACGTCGTATGCTAAAGGCGGTTGAG
>QXXX01000094.1:2936-17513 GCA_009887195.1 Candidatus Poseidoniales archaeon
TGTCAATAAGTTGCGCAAAGTTGCAGATACTGGTTTATCAGTTCGAACCTGGTTGAGAAATTTTGGGCGGAAGAAGCAAGATTCCCCGGCTAAAGACAATCAGACAATAGTCAAGGAAACTGGTACAAGAGCTCTTAGAACAAGTTTGATGATTTGGGGTGGTAGGGCTCTTAGTGCAAGAAAACTAACTCCTGCAGGTTTACTCTCAAGTGTCGCAGTTGGTGCAGCAATAGAGGTTGCGCGCGGGGGTGCGGAGAAAATATCTGATATGGTAGATAAGAAAATGCAAGACGAATTTGATAAGGTTGCAGAGGTAAATACTCGCGGTCTCTTGTTGTTGTTTTTGCGTGATTTAGTAATGGGCATTGCACCACTATTCATTCTCTGGTTCATCCCTGTTATTTTGTAAAATTGGCCACTATCTTCTTGTTGAGGATTCCCTTGGCTTCGATTGAGGGAAACCATTGGCTCTGTTAATTCTAATGCGTCACGGCCAATCTATGTGGAATGCTGCTAAGTTGTTCACCGGTTGGGTTGATGTTCCATTAACCAATCAAGGAATTGATGAGGCCATTCAAGGTGGCAAGCAAATTGCTCACTATGATATCGATGAAGTACATGTTTCTACATTGATAAGAGCCCAGATGACTGCAATGATTGCGCTAGCACAAAACGATCACAACAAGACTCCAGTATTCCAATATAGTCAACCCGAAGGTGGCCTAGATTCAGTTTCTGAAAATGAGGCTAGAATGATTGAGTGGGCCCAAATCAAAGGTGATGCTGGTAGTGCCAACATTTTGCCAGTACATGTTTCATGGCAATTAAATGAACGAATGTACGGTGACCTTCAAGGGCTTAACAAAGATGCTACAAGAGAGCAATATGGGGCAGAGCAAGTGCATATTTGGCGCCGGTCTTTTGACGTTCCACCACCTAATGGCGAGTCATTGGAATTAACCGCAAAGCGCACTTTACCATATCTTGAAGAAAATATAATTCCTCAATTATCAAACGGTAATAATTTATTCATCGCAGCCCATGGTAACTCACTTAGAAGTATCATCATGAGTATTGAATCACTAACTACCGAAGAGGTCTTGTCGCTTGAAGTACCGACTGGAGTGCCAATTATCTATCGCTATGAAGCAGGTAACTGGTCCAAATTGGATTGATACGCCCTTTTTTTAACTATGACTTAGAGTTAGGCTTGTGAAGAACTTGATTGGTAGTTTCCCTAAGACGACCAAAAAACTAGTTTTGATACTCCTTATCGCTTCTCCTTGGCTGATTGTTCAAGTTGGAATCTTTGTTCTGGCTCCAGATAAAGAGTTTGACACAATACCAATTTGCGCTGATGATAGTGGTAATTGTGCACATCTTGGTGGTGGTGATGATTACCGCTTGAATGAACAATACTCATCAATAATCAATTTAACCGCAGATGTGGTTTATGACAACCTAAACGATTACCTTGACGACAATGCTTGGGATATTTTAATCGATGAGTCCACTGATGGAACTCATTATGTTCATTTTGTTGAAGTAACGCCATTCTGGCTGTTTCCAGATGATGTGGTTGTATCGATTCAAGACAGTGGAGATAGTTGTATTGTCGAAATTCATTCAGAATCAAGATTAGGCTGGGGCGATATTGGTGTTAATCCAGCGAGAATAGATGATATCTATTCGGCGCTATTGAACAATGAGTGAATCCCAACCGTATGGCAAATCTTGGTCGTCAATGAAAATCACATTGATTCCCAAACCAGTCTTGTGAAAGGCGATTAATTGAACCTCATGGATCATATGGCCACTAGGGGCCATGCCAATTACCGGTAGTTGTGTTCCACCAAACAATCGTCGCTTAGCTTGCTGTTTATTTTCTAATGCAGCCTCTTTACCAAGAATGCGTCTTTTGCCTTCAACATCATCAAACCAGGGTAAAGGTCCAGACGGCGAGAATCTTAACCCCAAGATTAAGTCGATACCCGAGGTTTCTTGCGATGCGTCAGCATCAGCACCGCTTGGTATCGCTGGAGCATTTGGATGGGTGTGCAGCCAATGGGTAAATCGACCAGCTCTTGCACCTCTGGATGGGGCAAAAATATCATCGGTCCAATCTTCAGGCAAATGATGTACTGAGTATGAATCTCCACGATTAACAATATGTGCTTCACTTATTACAAAACCCTGGCCTTGAAACAACCCTTCGACTTGCTGCTCACTGAGAAATAAATTTTCTATATCCTTGTTCGGTTTTCTATTAGCATCAATATCTAGCCCCACTAAGATCTCATCAGGTAGGGCTTGTAATGCCCACCAAACTAAATCTTGGAAAAGTTTTCCAGGCATATATACCTGAGCAGCATAAGAGTCTCTCGCCTCAAATGAATCATGATTATATGACGTCATGATTTTTTCTAGCCACTGCTCAACCATGCTATCATGTAGGGCTAGAATGGTTTTATTGATGAAAAGTATCCTTAATTGTGATGATTAAATTGATAATGGATGGGTTTAACAACCGGTCATGGCGAAGAAGAAGGGTCGTATGGGAAAGATTTTCGGTGCTTTGGCCGGAAGCCCTTACGAACGCCTGCTAAAGCAAGTCGATAAATTGGTTGAGGCCAGTGTTAACGACCGAATGCTAGCCAAAAATTTGGAAAAGTTAGTCAGCATTACTGCGGAGAACTATGACGAAGAAAAAATCGATGAAGAAGAGCATGACTTAATCATTGAATCGATTGAAGAAGCAGACCCCGAAGGCAGAACATTCCCTAAAATGGATGAGGCTGATGACCCTTTTTACATGGGAGATGCTCCTGATGCTCCAGTACTCAAAGGTAAAAAACGCCAAAGTTTGGATGATTTAATGAAAGCCAAAGGGAATGAATTCACCGGCAGATTTGGCCGCGATGAGTTTGAGGATTACAAAAGTAAAATGGCTCAAGAGTTCTTGAAAGAATCAGACGATGCAATCAAGAAAGGCGATCACGTCGCAAATATCGGCGTAGTTAACAGAGTATTTGCTGATGCTGATGAAGAAATTTATCGAGTTAAGCAAGAAATCACTGAAGAAACTGGCATGGTAGATCCAAGTACTGAGGAAGAAAGTGATTATCCTGATGGTTATTCTGTTGATGAAGACGGTACTGAATGGTTTGAAGATGAAGATGGTTATTGGTGGTATAGGATGGAAGGCGATGAAGATTGGCAACCATACGAAGAATGATTTCTCGTCGGTAATATAATTGTCTTGAACTGATTATAATCACTCACGGATAATACCACATCACTATAAGCAAAACCCCGATACTACGGCTATGCGAAATCCGTTCTTTGCTTTGACTGAGAAGAGTGTAGACAAACCACGTACGGTTCTGGCTTGTCTCTTTGCAGTAGTAATTATACTATCTTCAGGAGCAATGCATCTGAAGTTTGACAACAGTGAAGATGGCTTTTTCCCCGATAATGAAACTGTTAGATTGCTAAATGACATTGAAGATGAATATCAAGCCTCAGTTGATTTTGTTCGAATTATTAATGAAGTAGAGCAAGGAGATTTACTAGTCCAAGAAACGTGGACTCAACTGGCATATATTGAAGCAGAATTATTGCTGGACGAGAACTTCCAACCATACCAATATCCGTTATTTGGTACTCAACCAAATGCTGGAATGGCTAGTTCGGTAATCCAATGGCATACATTACAAGATTCATCGCACTCTGCGATTTGGTTGGGTGAATTATCAAGTTCTATCGAGTTAGTAAGGCAATCAAATTCCTCTACATTATCAGCCTCATTAGATTCACTAAATACCGCCTCCTCAGCAATACCTGAGTTTCAGCCAGTTACACCCGGACGTCTAATTGAATGGGACTTTTCTAATCCAGAATCTTGGTTGGCTAGAATTGATTCTAGCGCCGACTTATCAGATGAATTAGACGGACTGATTGGTCAGTTAGCATCGTTGATGCAGGAGAATAAATCTCAACAAGAACTTGGATTAATTGCGGTTAATTCAGGACCGGTTTTTGGTCAACTGAATATGATGAAAGGTTTGCAAGATGTCGACTTTAGGGAAGCAATACTATCCAATATCCCTGTTGATGAGAGAAACGATCCGTGGAATATGTCTGGTCCAGTCATCACTACCTTGGTGATAAGCAATGACCCAGTGGTTCACGGAAAGGCGGCTACAGATTTTGATTCCACGCAAAATGACATCACTAAATGGTCTAATTCACTGGTTGAAAAACTTCAACAAGATACTGGTGATGATGAGATTAGAAGTTTTTCCTTCGCCCAATTTGGCGTTGGTTCAACTGAGACATTGGGTAAAGAGATTGGCATTCTTACCAGTTCAGCATTCTTTTTACTAGCCTTGATTCTTTGGTTTAATTTCCGCAGTAAGCGAGAGACTGCATACGTGATGGTATTGACTATTTTTGCGATAGCGGCAACTTATGGCCTTTCTGGTTGGTTAGAATTCTTTGGAGTCAACATGATTTTCAATGCTGCGATGAACTCAATCCCGGTGCTATTATTGGCTATTGGGGTCGACTATGGTTTACACGTAGTGTTGAGGATACGGGAGGAATTGAAGAATTCTCCAGAGGGCGCATCGGCTGAAACCATGAGAGATTTTTCTGTCGAGGCTAGAAAACTGGCAATTCGTCGAGGAACAATTTTTACCTCAACCGCCTTGCTGATTGCAATATTTACCGATGTAGTCGGATTCCTTTCATTTAGATTTTCAGCACTTACCTTCTTGCAAGTATTTGGAACAGTTATTGCTATCGGGTTATTCCTCATTTACCTGTTGAGTATTTCAGCACTACCAGCATTAATGACTTTGATACCGGCTAAAAAGTTGCCAATAGACAAAGCAAGTAAAATCGAAATAGGGCCGGTAGCAAAAGGCTTAGGTCGTCTATCAATGCAACCTATGAAAGTAGGAATTATCGCGGTACTACTGCTCATTCCGATGTTTATTGGTTTCCAGCAATTAGAAGTTGGGTTTGAGCAAAGAGATCAATTTGACCAAAGTATACCAGTGGTTGCTGATTTTATCCTGTTGTCAGATGATTTCCAAAGTAGTCGCTCACCGCTATACATTGTGTATGATGGTGATGTTTTGAGTGATGTTGGTTGGGAGTCGTGGAATTTGACGATGTCCGCATTAACTGCTAGTCCCGACATCACGGGTGTGCCAAACGGCCTTTGGGATTTGGTTGACGAGTCTAGGCCTCAATATGCTGCGCTAGATGAAATTATGATTTCAATTGAAAGCGGGGAAAGTGATGGTTGGAATGACCTTTCTGAATGGTTGTTGACCAATGAAACTGGCAGACAATTATCCAGTGCATTATTACATTCAAACGGACAACAAACACTGATTTCCTTCCAAGCTAATACTTTGGATTGGCAGGCTACAGTTGATCTCAACGATAGAATCGAGGAGTTATTGTCTCAAGTTGAAGGAGAAATGCTTGATGATGGCACCTTGAAAGTCAGCGGTCGAAGTTTAATCAATGCTCAAACTACATCAGATGTCGCAGCATCATCAATCCAATCAACGGCTATTGTCGCAATTGTCATCTTAGTAATGTTAGTTTCAATACATTCAGTACGTCAAAACAATCTTGCTCAAGGCTTTGCTAGAGGAATAGTCTCGTGGATACCCTTGATGATGGTGGTATGTTGGGTATATGGCATAATGGGCTTTACCGGATACAATATAAATCCACAAACAGTGACCATTGGGGCGTTATCACTTGGTTTAGGCGTTGATTATGCAGTTCACTTTACCACCAGATTAGAAGAAGAAGTTGAGCACAACCCACGTGGGAATCAACAAGAATGGGTGGAAAAATCCTCAGCCACTACTGGAAGAGCAATGTTTGGTGCTGCACTTACCACGGCTGGTGGATTTGCCGTGCTAAATTTGTCTGCTCTATTACCACTGAAGTTATTTGGCCAAGCATTCGTTGTCGCCATTACCTTAGCACTACTATCCAGCCTAATCCTACTTCCAGCATTTTACAGTAAATTCCTACAGTATGATGCTAAGAAGTATCTTGAGGAGGAATAAATATGGCAATAGAGCATGTGATGTTTTGGATATCTTCGATTTATATTATCCCAATATGGGGTCTTATGTGGTTTGCTCCACGTCATAATATTACCAAAAAAATAGTTGGTGATTTGAGAATTGCTGTACTGCCATTATGCATTCCCTATGCGATACTTGCCATCCCTAGTCTACCGGATATCTTCATTACTTTAGGTGCAGAAATGCCGACACCAGAAATAATTGTAGAATTCTTTTCAGATGACAAAGTTATCATTGTAGGATGGCTTCATTTCTTAGCTTTAGATGTTCTTGCAGGGCGTTATATTTGGCTTAGAATGCTGGCTTGCAACCGACCAATGTATGTTTCCACGCCAACTTTAGTACTTGGCATGATGGTGGCACCATTAGGATTCTTGATTGGTCTTTTGGCAACTTGGGAATACCAAGAATCAGCCGTTCATGGAATTGAATAATGTTCCAATCACGATTAGACATAGATTATATGCTATTGCAGGTCGTTTGTGGACAATGGATACGAAAATTGCCGCTCTTTCTGGGATTTTAGTGATGATTCTTGTTGGTGGAGGATTACTTGTTGTAATAGATAATCCGACAGATGAGAGTAACAATGATACTGACAAAGAAACAACCACAGAGCCAGTAGTGGTAGTTAACCAGCCACCAGTGGTAATGTTTTCTGAACACAACAAGGTTTGGGACGGGGAAAATATTTCCATCAATGGCTTTGCTATTGACGAAATGGTTGAATCATCGATAGTAACCGTTAGATTCATTGATTCATTCACTGCAATCGAGCCATTTGAACCAGTATCAACCAGCGTAAATACTGCCGGAGTTTGGTCAATGGAAATACCCCTGTCTGAACCCGGTCAATGGGTTGCCGAGGTATTTGTCACAGACCTAGAAGGATTAGATAGTCAACCGGTTTATCAAAATGTGAGCATTGTTGCACCGCTTGAAAAGGATGTAGTAATCTCTTTTCAATGGGATGAACCGATTGAAGGTACTTCTGATGGGACACTAAATGGCGTCCTTATTCACCGATTTACTGAAACCTGTGCGATAGAATACCGTCCAAAATATCAGAGTCCGACTCTGGATGTTATTGGAGTCGTGACTACGGAAACCGGTGAGTTCACCATGACTTTCGATACTGATAATATTAACACAAATGGTACGATTTATGCTACATGTGGTTTATTCTCTACTTCTTCTGATATGGTGATGGTAAATTTGCCGGTGCCGCCAGAACCTGCAGGAGATTCAGACTTAGATGGAATACTGGATGATGTAGACCAATGTAATGATACTCCACAAGGAGAGCCAGTGTATCAGAGTGGCTGTTCAGATTCTGAACTTGATGATGATATGGATAATGTCTACAATGACAAAGACCAGTGCCCGGATACTCCTTCAGGGGAGTTAGTAGACTCCAATGGTTGTGCCCTATCACAAAAAGATACAGATGGTGACGGCGTTAGTAATGCAGATGATAACTGTCCAAACACTCCTAGTGGCGAGAGTGTAGATCAAGATGGCTGCTCAAATTCACAAAGGGATTCCGATAATGACGGAATCTTCAACAACGTTGATCAGTGTCCAAATACTCCACAAGGAGAATCTGTAGATGAGTTTGGCTGTTCAGATTCTCAAAAAGAGGAACCGGCTCCAACTAGACCGAAAATATTGGCCTTACACGGAGGCGGAGAAACTGCATCTGGACTTGAATTTCAGCAAGGTATGCAGGATTTAATGGACGCTCTTCCAGGATTTGACTTTGTATTTGGTAGCACTCCAGAAAGTGGCAACGTTTGGATAAAAGACCCACCTGGTGGAAAAGGAGAACCAACTACTGACCCAGATTGGGCAGATTTATCAATTGCATATTTAGACCAAATGGTCATTGACAATGGACCATTTTATGGAATTCTAGGTTATTCTCAAGGCGCAGCAATGATTCCAGTTTATCTCGCCAATACTGCTAATACTTTTGATATAGCGCTAATGTATAATGGCTATCTGCCCACGACTCATGAAGGTTTACTCGATACGATAGATGCAGTGGCACCATTTTCCATTTCAGCGATGGTTTTTTCGGGAGAAAATGATAATAATTTCAAAAGTATGGCACCAGCACTGGCAAATAAGTTCACTAATTCTTTAGATGTGCATAGTCCAACAGCAGACCACCATTTGCCATACCAAAGCGATTCAACATTTGATACCATTATTGATTTCATCTTAGATGGCTTGCAGTCTTTTGATAAAGAAGACTCATGGTTGTGTCAAGATGGACAAGGGGATTGGGTAAAAGACCTCAATGGTGAAGGTAATTCTTACACCGCCAATACCAGAGGTGCAGGGCAATCTGGTGGCGGTGGAGGCTCTGGTCCATGGTTCCAATGCGATGTATCAGTAACTATCACCAACACTGAAATGCAAATCAACTCTAATGCAATACCAAATCACAATTGGTTGTCCGCATTCGCAGCAAATGCCGATGAACAAGATATGGATTGGACAATCCCTCTAAATCCCGTTGAGGATACTAGCGGGGGACACAATTCTGCTAACTGCCCAGCGGCAAATGGAGCTTATGAGTGTGCTCCTGACAGGGGAGCAGTTGCTGTAGCGGTTAATGGTGTGCCAATTTTTGGTCCAGAGGAAGGCCCTGGTGGAGATGCAGTTGCTCTTGAGTATCTTTACTTTAACGAGGATCGGCAACCAATTGACTTAGGATATTGTGGCGCTCATAATGGCCCTGCGGGAGTTCACTATCACTATGATGCAATGTGTCAATTTTGGGACGACCCAAATGGTGAAACTATAGTAAATTATGATTATACTGACCTAGACTCAACAACCCATTCACCAATCATTGGTTGGGCATTTGATGGATATCCTATCTATGCTATGTACGGCTGGGATGAAAATGGCCAAGTAATTCCACTAAAGTCATCATATGAGGTTGAAAGAACCTCTGAAGGAGGAGATCAGGGGTATAATGGAATTGATGATTGGAATTATGTCAACGGAATGGGTGATTTAGACCAATGCAATGGGCGTTTTGCTGCTACCCCAGAATACCCTGAAGGAACTTACTACTACGTCTCAACACCGCTAAGCGGTTCATCAAAGACTGTGGTAAATACCGATGGGGATACAGTTCCAATGATTGGATTCCCTTACTTCTTACTTTGTTACCATGGTGTTGCAGATATGAGCAATGCTAACTCCGGCGGCGGCGGCGGTGGCGGCGGTGGCGGTGGTCCACCAGGTGGTCAAGCAATGGTTTTGTACGAACATATGCCAGAATTACTAGAGGAAACTAGAGACATAAATTTCGATTTTAAAAAGCTAATATGGAATTCAAGTTATCTGTGGCTTGCAATAATTGGTTTAGTTCTGTTCTTTCACAAGAGAAAGTGAGGAATCATAAGTGAATTACCGGATTTTAACTAGTTTGGTAACATTAAATTTGTTATTTGCGGGATGTGTTTCAACTGAAGACAATTTATTTGACGGCAACGATATTGCACCAAATAAATCATTCACTCCGTTTACTTTGGTAGACTCAAATAATTCTACTTTCAACTCAACAAGTTTAGATGACATGGTTATTGTGGTTAATTTCTTTTACACCAATTGTCCAGACGTATGTTCAACGGTAACTGCAGAATTGAAAACGCTGTATCAAGAATATGAATCTGAGATTGGTAATAATCTCTCATTTGTTTCAATAACCGTTGATCCATGGCGCGATGGGCCTAATGATTTACTTGATTATATGACTTATTTTAACACCTCATGGACCTATCTGACAACCTTTGAGTTCATTGATGGAGACTTCTCATCAGTTGAACAAATATGGTCGGATTTTGGCATTGGTGTGGTGCTAAAAGAAAGTGAAAATAGCACTTCAATCGAAGGGAGAGGTCATACTGTTTACTATGATGTTGAACATACGGAAGGAATAGTAATAGTTGGTAAGGATGGCTTACAGAAAGTTCGTTGGGATGGAGATAATTGGGCGCTGGATGGGGTCAGAAACGATTTGGATAAAATCCTGTCAATGTGATGCTTGGTGGTGTTATGGTATTACTGAATATTTGGTCTGTTGGACATTTCTTACAGTGGGCGACCGTTGGCCGTTTTTTACTAGATAATTGGTATATTTTCCTGATACTATCAGTAGGCTGGGAATGTTTAGAATTAGTATTGCCCTATGAGTTTGCCCAAGAAACATGGGATAACAAAATATCAGATGTAGTGGTAAATTGTCTTGGTTTCTATCTTGGTGTATCGATTAGACAACACCAGTCAAAAGAGAATTAATCAAAATGGATTCTTTGGTTCTTCTTGATTCCAAAAGCCTTCTTGTTGAGGCTGTTGCATGGTAGTTTGCGGTTGTACAGGGACGTCAGCATACGACTTTTGATACACTGGCTGAGTAACCATAGTTTGATTCGCTTGCATTGCGTTACCTGGCATTGCTCCATTTTGGACAATGATAGTTTTTTGATTGTTATTGACTAGTAAGCCGAGAATCAAACCAAAGATCGTAATTACTCCTCCACAACAGAGTAACATTACTCCAGCAGCACCTTGGAAAACTCCTTCAACACCCTCACCTAAACTTTCCAAAACCTCACCAATAATCTCATCTTCGTAAATGACCCAAACCTCAACGTTTGATTCGAATACCATGTCACCTTCATAACAAGCAAGACACGCTCTTCCAACCTTTACCAAACCCTCATTTTGGCGGCTATCATCTCGATTATCATCAGTTGCGCGGCAGGCATCGCCCTCGTACACTTCATGGTAAAAATCCCCATCAACTCCTGCATCCCATTCTGGGTTAGTTTCTGGTACAGTAGTGATATTTATCGTAGTAGATTGACAATGATCCCAGGTTCCTTCACCGTCATCATCAGTGTAATCGCCTTTGACCCAGAATGAAAATCCGAGGTCACCATATCCATCTTTATCATCAACGGATAGAGTTCCTGATGTAGCATTTTCTAAGGTAAATTCCTCCAGACTTTCAAATCCTTCACCAGCGTCTTCAATATTTCCGCCACCAATTACCATCAGCACAACTCCTCCTAAAAGAACAAAAACGCCTATTGCTACGAATATTTTACCTGCTGGGTGCATGATTAAGCCTAATTGCCATTACAATATAACGCTATTGTAAGGCTAAAAAGCAAGTTTTTCAGACATTATCCCAAAAATTTCCTTTATTCGGTTCGGGTTCGACTGTATCTTTTTCAATCGGGACATTCCCAATTTGGTCATAATTAGGTTTTGTCAACCCTGTAGTAGTCACTGCGGGCGAAATTTCGTCTTGGGAAGACTCTAATGTTTGTTGATATACTGGTTGAGGAATTGCATCATAATTTGGTTTTGTCATCTCATATCCTGGTCGATAGCTATTTACTTGAGGGTTATTGTTGCCGTTAGTAATTGTAATACCACCTGCTAATCCAAATATAGCAAAGCAAATACCACAACAACTCATAGCAAAGCCTCCAATTACTCCAGCCCATGCATCACTAGCAATACCATTGGTTTTTATCCACATAGAGACATTATCCTCTGCAACTATGGTCGTATTGCCTTTCATGCATCCTACACAAACTTTGCCAATTTGAGTCAATTCTCTATCCTCATACCATGCTGCTTCAGCACCATAAATCGTACTACATCCACTATTATCATAGTCTACCGAATAGGTGAACACCTCTCTTTGGGGGTTTGGATTTTGCACTTCTGGATATTCTGTGTCATAACCAGAAATCCATTTTCCGTCATGAGTGGCAGTAATTACGATATTCTCACAGAGATCATGAATTTGGTTATTATTCAAATCGACGGGCGGGTAATCAACGTAAACTGTAAATCCTCCCTCTAAATCATCAACTATCAACGTACCATTAGTGATTTCAACGTATTGAAAGTCATCAATTTCACTCACTGCTGAAAAACTAGAAATGGCTGTTATAGCACCAATAATTAGTATTAAAATTCCAATTGGGCCAATAATCTTGCCTTTTACGTGCATATTTTCTCTTCCCAGTTTATCTATTGAGGAATTGGTTGTTGTTCCCACCATGGCGGTGCAAGGAACCAAGCCTCATGGGAATCAGGGCGGTCAATTATTGGAAGGCCGAAATCCCCACCGCTAACAGTCAATCCACCTAATGGATTTGTCGCACATGGACTTGGCAAGTAATCTTCACCAGATTCAGTTAATTCAAGGCGTAATGAATGGCCTGCGGGGATTATTATGTCTAAAGGATTGAATTCCATCAGCATAGTATAGCTTGTTAATGGTGCAGTTGCTTTAGCATCATGACCACCGTCTCGGTATCTTACATCCATAGTGGCATGTCCAAGTCTTAAGTTGTCATCATTATCATACAAGGTGGCGAAGATTTGTCCGCCTTGGCAAGATTGGGTTGTAACGTCTAAATGCAGTGTTGGTAATCCAGAAATATGAGTTGTTGCTTCAAACGGTTGGCTTACTAGGGTTACTTCTCCCCCAAAGCCGGTTACCGAATCACCAGTTTGAGTCCATAATGAAGATAGATCTTGAATTTCCCACGCCATATCTTCTGGTGGCCAGGTATCTTCAACATGCCACTTTCCATCATTGGTCTGAATTTGTACCATCGGCTCAGGTTCTTGTCCGATGTCTTTGAGATAATAATTAAACCAGCCAAATAATTCAACTCCCCAATCCATTCTAGACATATTTGGATAGGCTTCTTCACCATAGCCTGAGGTAAGTTCTGAATGTCGGTCTGGCTGGTCTGGGTAATTGTGCGCCCATTGACCAGCAATTGCTCTAGCGTTAATTCCCGCATCAATCATCATTTGATAGGTTGGAAAAGCATGATATGGGTCAACATTCCAATCCTGTAATCCCCAAACTAAGTAGACACTACCTCGATAGTTTTCTAATACATCTGGCAGATGCCTCCTCTCTTCCCAGTATTTACTCCACTTTGAGCCACCATACTCAGCACCGGCCCAAGTAGTAAGCGGATTTAGTGGACCAACAGCATCGTCGGTACACATTCTTGCGTCGTCAAAAGTAGGGTCGGTAGTAGCACCTTCGTATAATGCATCATAGACCATTGCTCGGCTTTCTGAGGAGCCGTTACGATAGAACATTTCTTGAACGCCAATCGAGCCAGAAATTGGCACAATTGTTTTGAGATGCTCTGAAGGATTTTGGGCAGCCTCCCAGTTTGTTGTACCAGCATATGATTTGCCCATTAGTCCAACATTGCCGTTTGACCATTCTTGCTGACCAAGCCAGTCAACGACTGCTTGAATACCAATTTGTTCTGACAACCCTTTGACATCTTGGCAGTGAGTTGATTGTCCAGTACCAAAAGTTGAGGCTTGGGCTAGGGCGTAGCCGTGAGGAACAAAAGTATCGTAAACCCATTTTCCCACACCGCCATCAGGTACAGTATTTGGTGAAGAGTCATCACCAACAATTCCTTCTCCACCAAAGTCATAGTATGGATGAATGGTCATTATTACTGGTACTTTGACACCTTCTTCAACATCAGGCAACCAAAGTGCTACATGCATCAAGTCATCTTCTGGAGTGCCGATATCTTGTTCTTCTAACGGTAATTCTACTGAAACAAAATGTTCGGTATATGGCAGTGCTTCATAGGTGCCATTTACTGGTAATTGGGCTCGCATGGTGTCCATTGGCAAATCCATTGTGTGCCTAAGTGAAAGCGGAGTTTCCCACCAATCGCCACTGAATGATGAAGCATCATTGGAATCATGAACAATCACTTTACCAAATGACATTGCCAGAATCAAAAACGCAATAGAAATCGCAATTGTTGACAGCATTGACAAGTTCAGTTCCTTTCGACTGCCACTTGACAACTCTTCACTTAACTCAGCAACTAGAACATCTTCTTGGACGTCAGAGATTGCTTCTGCCATGGTCTTTCCAGTAACTACTGACTCAAGAGTATGACGCTTATTTGTCGAATTATTCATGTGTGAGGTGGCAGTACGTTACACATGCGAGGACGATTAGCACTGTTCATCGTGTTAAATTTCATGTTGCTATCTTTGCCAATCAACGCCTCTGGGCAAAGTGAAGCACCGTCTTGGCGAAGTGTTGGAATTGATCCTGATAGTTGGACTGACGGCCCGGTCGAGGAAGCGACACCAATGAATCAATCATACCAAGGGAATGCAGTATTAGTTATCGAAATTAGTTATCATACTGGTTTAACTTCATCAGAAGTTCAAGGAAATATAACCATTGAATTGTTTGAACAATGGGCGCCAATTACCACTACAAACATCATTCAACACATTGAGACAGGTCTTTATGATGATGTTTTCTTTCACAGAGTTGTTGACGACTTTGTTATTCAATCGGGAGACCCTGAATGCAAAACATTAGGGCTTTATCCTGCTACAAGTC